>JAIDFC010000082.1 GCA_029054535.1 Rikenella sp.
TAACCCGCTCAAGCCGCGGAGGCTCATCCTTTTTGGTATGCCCCAAAAAGGATGCAAAAAACGCATCCAAGGGAGCGTAGCCCCCTTGGCAATCCCCCCTTTTCCCTTTCAGCAGTCGACGCATCGCCGATAACCGCGACCTCCGGTCGCGCGGTCGAAAAACAGTCTCTGACCGCGCGCAGGAATCTTCTCAAAGAGAGACCCAATAAAAGACGCGATGCGTCCGTCGCCCGCGGGAATTTCATCTCGATTTTGCTCTCGCAAAACGAGTGAAATTCCTTCTTAGGCGGGCGGGCGACGGAACCGTGTTCGACTGGCCTCGGGCCTTCCGGCCGCAAAACCAAAACCCAACAAACAAACCTGCGCTGAGAACCCACAACCGGCGAAATTACGCCATCCAAAAACAACCTCCGGCCAAACTCTGCGAAACCGTTGTAAAGTCAAGAAATAAAGGTAACTTTAGCCTTATTTTCAAGACGCAAACCCAATCGGAAAGAACAGCCTATGAAACGTTATCTGTATTTTACAGTTTGCCTGTTGTCCGCCGCGTGGATCGGCACCGCAGCCCCGAGCTTCGCCCAACGACCGACCGCCGGCGAAACCGTACCGGTCGACAGCAGCGTTCGTGTCGGGACCCTGCCCAGCGGCATCACCTACTACCTCAAACACAACGCCAAGCCCGCTCAGCGCGCCGACTTCCACATCTATTATAAAGTCGGCGCGATCCAGGAAGAGGAGTCGCAGAACGGCCTGGCCCACTTTCTGGAACACATGGCCTTCAACGGGTCGGACCACTTCCCCGGGAACACGATGATCGACTGGCTGTCGAGCATCGGGGTTCGCTTCGGCGAGAACCTCAACGCCGCCACGGGGCAGGAACAGACCACATATATGATTACGAACGTCCCGTTGACACGGCCCGGGATCGTCGACTCGACTCTGTTGATCCTGCACGACTGGGCCGGACACATCACCCTCGCCGACGCCGATATCGACAAGGAGCGCGGCGTGATTATCGAAGAGTGGCGACAGGGAAACACCGCCAATCGGAGAATTGTCGAACAGCAGTTTCCGGCCTGGTTCAACGGTTCGTTGTACGGGCGGCGGAACGTAATCGGGAACCCGGAGATTCTTCGGACATTCGAATACCAGGAGTTGCGGGATTTCTACAGGAAATGGTATCGGCCCGACCTCCAAGCTTTCGTGATCGTGGGGGATTTCGACGTGGACAGCATGGAACAGAAGTTGCACCGCACGATGGCCGACCTACAACCGGCCGCCGTGCGGACGCCCAAAGCAATCATTACCATTCCCGACAACGAACAGCCGTTGGTTTCGGTGGTCTCCGATCCGGAGTTGACCGCCACCTCCGTTCTGTTGATGTTCCGCGAACGTCCGCTGACCGATCGTTACCAAGGGATGGAACGCCTCTTTTACGAATACATCCATGCGTTGGCTGCTCGAATGGTGAACGACCGTCTGAGCGAACTGGCTCGTCAGGAAGACGCGCCGTTTTTGGGAGCCGGCGGAGGCTATAACGCAGTGGTGCAACCGTTCGACGCCTTTCTGCTCTCCGGGACAGCCCGCGAGGGAGAGGCTTTGCGGACTCTGGAAGCCTTGTACACCGAGGCGTATCGTATGCAACGCGGCGGTTTCACCCGGTCGGAACTGGATCGGGCCAAGGCCGAGATCATGCGCGGTACGGAAAGCTACTTCGAGAACCGCAACGACCGTAAAAACGGCGAGTTTGCGAACAGCTATATGGAGCATTTCGAGAACGGCGCTCCGTACCTGACCCCGGAACAGGACTTGCGGATCACCCGTCGGATACTGGACGCCATTACGCTCGAGGAGGTGAACGCCGCCGCTGCCGCGTGGGTACACGACCGGAACAGCGCGATCATGCTGGCCTTGCCGGCCAAAGAGGGAGTTTCGTTGCCGACCGAGTCGGAGGTGCTGGCGGTGGTCGAGGCGGTGAAAGACAAAGAGATCGCCGCTTATACGGAGACGCTGCAGAACGGCACGCTGCTGGACCCGTCGACACTGAAAGGATCGCGGACCGTGCGGAGTCAGGAAGGCGCTTTCGGCTCGACGGTGCTGACCTTGCGGAACGGCGTCCGGGTGATCGTCAAACCGACCGAGCTGAAGGCCGACGAAGTGCTGATGAGCGCTTTCCAGAGGGGCGGGACCTCGACCGTGGCAGAGCCCGAAGACCTCTACAACATCGGGATGCTGCCGGCCTTGGTCGGACAGTGCGGCGTGGGAGATTTCTCGCGCACGGAGCTGGACAAACTCCTGACCGGTAAACTGGCCTCCGTCCGTCCGACGATCGGATCGCTGTCGCAAGGCTTCAACGGGAGCTGCTCGCCGAAAGACCTGGAGACCCTTCTGCAACTCGTCTACCTCTACGCCACCGCACCGCGGTTCGAACCGAGCGACTGGAACGTCCTGCTGAACCAATACCGCTCGCTGTTGCCGAGCATGGTCTTGAACCCGAACTACATCCTGCAAGACAGCTTGTTACAGACGGTCTACGGCCACAATCCGCGCGTTTTCATGCTCCTGAGCGAACGGGTGCTGGAGACGGTCTCGCTGGAGCGGACCACGGAACTCTACCGCCGCTTCTTCTCGAACGCCGACGGCATGACATTTCTCTTCGTGGGGAACATCTCGGTCGATTCGCTGCGGCCGCTGGCCGAACGCTACCTGGGTTCGCTGCCGACAGCACGGCGGAAACAGGCGCCGCAATGGGGCGAACATTTGGTCCTGCCGGTTCCAGGCGTCGTGCAGAATGTCTACAAAACACCGATCCAAACGCCTAAAGTTACGGCCGTCGAGCTCTACTCCGGCGACCTGCCCTACTCGCTGGAACGGAACCTCAATCTGGAGGCGATCCGTTACATCCTCGAGATGCGTTACACGAAATCGATCCGCGAGGAACATGGCGGAACCTACGGCGTGAGCGTTTCGCTGACCAACCAGAAAGTTCCGCTGCCCCGGTTCTCCTACCAGATCTTCTTCGAAACGGACACGGATCGGATCGACGGACTGTTACCGCTGGTGGCCCAAGAGATCGAGGCGCTGTCGGTCGGCGGTGCAACGGACGACGAGGTCTCCAAAACCAAAGAGTTTTTCCTGAAAAAATACCG
The DNA here is from genome assembly GCA_029054535.1 of Rikenella sp. Taxonomy (GTDB): domain Bacteria; phylum Bacteroidota; class Bacteroidia; order Bacteroidales; family Rikenellaceae; genus Rikenella. The sequence goes on from JAIDFC010000082.1 coordinate 3,150, forward strand.
CGACGGTTTGATTCACAACGGCACGTGGATGAACTACCTCTCGAACCGCTACCTGTACGACAACGACCGGTACACGGGCTACGAAGCGGCGGTTCAGGCTCTGACGCCGGAGTCGATCCGACAGGCTGCCTCCGAGGCGTTCGGACAAAACAACGTCTGCACGCTCATCCAGCTCCCGACCCAGAACGACTAACCCGATCTATTTATACCTGATCGATTCTTTGTGCCGGAGGGTACTGTACTTTTCTTGAAAGAAAGTACAGTACCCTCCGATCGGATAAAACGGATACCCTCGTGCGGTTTTCAGAACCTTCGTACGGTGCTTTTTCGGAAGTAGAAGATGCGCCGGTGGTAGGTCCGTCCGGAGTGTTTGTCGAAGAGGCAGTAAATCCCCTCCGCCGCCTGGCGCGCCAGACGCAAAGCACCGTTACAGCCGAACAAGGCAAGACAACAGATAGTCCATAACAAGCCTCGTATCATTGGATTCTTAACAACTTACAACATATTTATTTTAAGATAGTTATTCGTTTTTGAGTAACAGAACCGGATCCTGTCGTGTGGTTTTCCAACTTTGCAAAGTTGTGATAATGGATGTTACCAAAAGAACTATAACTCCGGAAAGCAAGAATACTCCCCAACCCAAGTTAATTCTATACGCAAAATTCTGAAGCCATTTATTCATAAAATACATAGCTATAGGAGTGGCGATAATGAATGCCAGACATACTTTCCGCGCTACTTGATAATTAAGCATCCACAGTATTTCGGGAATTGTCGCCCCATTAACTTTCCGAATGGCTATCTCCTTTGCTCTCTGCCGAACAAGATAAAGAGACATGGCAAAGATTCCCATAATAAGAATCAAGCCGGTCAATGTGGTAAATGTGATCATCAATCGAGATAACTTCTTTTCTGCTGTATAACGATTGGCGATTTCTCGGTCGGCGAATACCAAATCGGCCGGCTGGTTATTTGCGAATTCGGAATAAACCGTTTTAATCTTCTTGGCTGTTTCATATAAATCGACCGACGCGTGCATCTTAATAATGTAGGAAGAAGGTATCTCCTGGTCGGTCAATTTCCCGATCAGAAGAGGTTTGATGGGCGTATAGAGCGACGTCATGTTGAAGTCGTTCATAATGCCGGCTATACCATACCCATTCGCATCGTTCATTCCGAACGTATAGGAGGTGCTGTCCCAGACCAAATGAGCCAGACCGGTATGATTGATATAAAAATTCGTTTGCGAAAACGGATGCCCCGTCGGTTCGATATCGATGCCGAAAACCGAGAAGAACGCAGAATCCGTAAAATAGACCAGCGTACTTTTCGGTTCGCCGTTCTGCGAGAACGACATATTGTTATTCATATTCACCGGATTACCCTGACAAAGCGATACCTCTTCTATCTCCGGAATCTGATGTAATCGACTTTTGAAAGCCGATATCGAACTCGGTTGCCACAGGACATTCTCCAGAACGACAATTCTATTCGTATTAAATCCTACATCATGATGGATTAGAAAATGAGACTGACGCAACATCGTCAGACTACAACCCAATAAACCAATGCATACCGCGTACTGGAATACCATGAATCCACCGGAGTATATTGTTTTTATTCGAAACTGAAAAGTCCGCTTGACGACTTGGATCGGTTTAATTCGCAGTATCTCCATAGCCGGAATCAGACCAGCCAGTATCCCGACACCAAGAACTGACAGAAAAGAAATAACAAATACTGATGAAGTAATCTCAAAAGTTTGTTGCAAATCTGTAGATAACATATAACCAAAGAAGTCTTTCGTTATAGAGACCAACAGTATCGCCAATAAAAAAGCGACAATCGTCATCACCATCGACTCGATAGTCATCTGCATCAACAAACGCTTGGTACTACATCCCATCAATCGTCTGATAGCGATCTCCTTTGCGCGGAAACCGGTTTGAGCAACCGTCAGGTTGACATAATTGATCATCGAGACGATCAGGATAAGGAGGGCAACCCCCAGATAAATCAGAACAAGCGTCCGGCTGTTCGTCCGGATATTCAGGCTGTTGATAATGGTATCCTGGAGAAAATAGACCTCTTTCAGCGGTACCAGCCTGACATTTTGCGAGAAACCGTCTTTAAACAGCCAATAATCTCGTTTTAGATCTTCTGTAATACGTTGTTTCTGACCTTGCAGATCGGCACCTTGTCTCTCCAACAGATACAAAGCAAAACTTGAATTCCCCCAGCTCTGTAATACATTCTGACCCTGAAATAAGGAAAGACTATTATAATTAACAATCAAATCGACTTTCGGGAAATGAGTATGGTGAGGGATATCGGACATGACACCCGTTATCACGTGCTTCTGACCGTACAGCAACAACTCGTTCCCCACGGGGTCCGTACCGGCATAAAACCGATTCGCAAAAGCCCTCGAAATCACGACGGAATTTCGGGGAATCAAGACCTGCGAGGCTTCTCCGGCCTCCAGACCAAAAGAAAAGACCTCGAAAAACGAAGAATCGACAAAAGCCGTCTGAATTCGGATAATTGTCTGAGGATCGATCTCCACATTCAACTCCAAAGAAGTTGCCCGTACGAAATTCTCGATTTGCGGATAACGCTCCTTCAAATACGGGCCGACTGGATTAGCCGCCGTATAAGCTCTATCATGTCCGAACAGATAGATCCGGTCAGCGTTTGTATGGAATGTATCTACCGATAACTCTTGTTTGACATAGAAACCGAGTACGATGACAAACATCAAAGAAATCGCAAAACCGAACAAGCAAATCGATGTGTACAGTTTATTGCGTTTCAGAAATTGAATGTACGTTCTGAAGAAAGAGTTCATGATGACTATAACTATTTTGAACGTTAAAGTCTCAAACATACTAAAAAATCATCCTCCCCGGATAAACAATCAAAGAATATATACAAGCCCAACCGTGTGAGATTTTATCCGAATCCGGTGATTTTGGCCGTCCGACTATTACTCTTTGGACAATCGGTCGCGAATCGATGCCGATACACCTTAAAGTGGCGATCCTAGTTGGAAAGCCTTTGTTAATCCAACCCATGTTTCTAAGATCTCGTATGAGTCTGTTGAACCGGCCCAAGTCTCAACAAATCGGGGCGTTTCGTACTCGCTACCGAACAGCGCGCCCCTGTTCAGCAGTGATCTGAGAAAGAGCCGCCGGTTCTCGGGTACTATTCCTCATCCCCTCCCCTTCTAACAAGCTGGAAAGAGGAGCGTTCTCGCTCCTTCTGTTGTTCGAGAAGCCACTCCGCCGCAGAGCGACGTATGCGAATCGTCGTCGTATTGCCGACTTTCACCGGCATGGCCACGATCTTTCGGGTCATGACCTCTGCCGAGTCCACCAGGCCTGCCCGCAAATAGGCCCGAAACAAACCGTCGTAGGGCCGTAACCGAGACGGTATCATCTGCGACGCCCGGCGATAATAATCCGCAGCCCGGTCGATACGGTCCGCTTCGAGCAGCCGATCGCCCAGATCCGTATAAAACTCCGCGACCGGTAACTGCCGAGCCTGTCGCTCGAGCCACGGCAGATCGGACGGCGAAAAGTCGCGCATCCGGGCCGAAACCTTTTCCAAACGAGCGTAACGGTTCCGATCCGTTCCGCCGGCTCGACCGATCGCACACAAGGCCGCCGCCCCGACAATTGCCACCGACAGCCCGACCGGCAAGGCCGCACGCAAAGAGATCGGCCGAACCGATACAACCGGACGGTTCGCACATCGGGCCAAGATCGCCCCCAACAACACCCCGAAGGCCGGAAAGGTCAGCGGATAAGAAAACAGACCGAAGACCCCGATCCCCACCAACAACACCCTCCCCTGCCGTTGCGCCTCGGTCGCGCGACCACCCAAAGCCGCTCCGAGAAGCAACAACGCCAACACCCCTCCGACCGCGCCCTGTTCGCAGACGATGCCGATCCATTCGTTGAACGGCACACTCACTTGGTCGGCAACGGCCGTGAAACGCGACTCGGGATTGCGGGCAAAATAGTCCCCCTGAGCCGGCATATAACGTTCTGGGAAGCTCCCCACGCCCTGCCCCAAAACCGGACGCCGGGCGATCAAATCGGCCGAGACGCGCCAAATCAACAGCCGCCCGTCGGCCGACTCTTTTTTGTAGTTGTAGAGAAAGATACAGCTGATTATAACCCCGATAAGGGTCGCTATTAGCATCGGGAGTTTGTATCGGCATTTTTTTGTGAAGAAAAAATAAAATAGTCCTGCACAGAAACCGACCCATGCAGCCCGGGAATCGGTCAGCCACAAGGCGATTCCGATAACGCTGCCGCCTCCGCCGAACAGGGCTGCCCGGATTTTGCGGCCGTTTTTCCAAGATTGCGCGGTCAGCACCGCCGCCGCCAGCGTCGCAACGCAGAGCCATCCGCCGAGCGGCCCCGGATTGGGAAACGAGCCCGTCAGCGCATAATACGAATGTCGGGAGGCGCCCCAACCGGCACATTGAGCGAAAGCCACCCCGCTTTGGACAAGCCCGGAGAGAAACATTGCGGGCAGTAATCCCGCCGTTCCCGCCACCCGGCAAAAACCATAGCCCGCAAGCCCCACGAGCCCGATCAACACCGGATACGGATCGGTCTCGCCCGGCCCGATGATCGCCACCTGCAAGATAAACCATCCGCCACACAACCCGATCGCCCCATCGACACCGCTCCAGAGCCATTCTTTCCGGGATCGTACGGTCAGCACCGCCGCCGCAAACAGCCCCAGGAGACCGCCGGACAACAGGAGCCTCACCGGAGTAACCGCCCCGCTCGCACCGGTGTCGATCACGGGCCAGCCCACGAGCAGCAGACCGAACAGGGCTTGCCCAAGGGTCGAGATGTGCGGAAGTCGTTTCATAGGGATTCCCAAAAGATACAAAAATCCCCGGCGCGGTTCGGTATGGCATGGGTGGGTTTGATTTGCAATGCGAACGGCGCCGGGGATGCGTTATTTTACTGGTTCGTTTTTCTTGACCTGGACTTCGGCAGATAATACTGCGGATCGCGGTAATACCAGAGCGGCGCGATTATGTTTTCCGACCAAGAATAGTATTTACCTGGAGTCAATCGAAATGTCGTGGCAAATTCGACGAGTTGGAGCAGCCTTTCACGCAATTCGACAAACTTGGATGGAGGAATGGTCTTCCCAATCTCTTTATCGAAAGAAAACCAGACATCAACCGGTCTTGCACTGGCGTCATGAACAATACCGAACGTCAATATCATGTCTTTATAGGTTTCCAACTCTGTCGGCGTAAAGACCTCTTCCAGTGCTTGCTTGAAGACAGAACGATCTTTGATTCCCACTACATTGTTTTCCTGCGGAGTACTTGAACGAGGATACTCTCGGGGATTGACCAAAGAAATTGAATATTTCGAGATCGAACAGTTGAACACCGTTTCACTACCCTGTTTAATAACAGAACCGTCGCTATAGTAGTTTTGTGCTCGTCCTGTCAACGGCATTATCAATGCGACTATAAAAAAAACAATTACACTTTTCATAATTCACTCGTTTTAGTCGATTATTAAGTGGGGTAATGCTTTGAATACCCAGTTCGGATCTCCTTCCGGATATTGTATAACAAACAATCACTACATGACCTAAAGATACAAAAATCCCCGGCACGGTTCGGTGTGGCATGGGTGGGTTTGGTTTGCAATACGAACGGCGCCGGGGAAATTAACTAATTATCCATTATTCGGGGTGATTCTTTAGGTATTGTTTAACAAAGTCCGTAGCATCCTGATATCTGCCCTGCAAAAAACGTAGATGACCGATCTTTTGCTCGATTTCCGAGGACCAGGGTAAAATGCGTTCAAAACCCAGGTTCTTGAAATAGTTGAACAATTCCGGGTTTCTTTTCAATGTTACAAAAGGATAAATGGTAAGCCCGATTCCATAAATCGTTTTACCTTCGTCCACCAATCGCATCAGTTCTTCTTTGGTATAAGGAAAGCACATAAATGCAAGAATGCATGGCATATTGTAGGCCTCGCTATAATACAGATAAAACGTCCGAATCGGCATAGCCGGATCCAAGTCTTGCAGGAATTTGGAAAGCGGTTGTTCATAATAAGGATTATCTGCTCCTCCATCAAAATTTTGAGTTAGATAGCCTACCGTATCCCCATTATATTGGCTGAACGGATAGAGCGGATGATCGGTAATAATTTTGTGTTGGTTCTGTGCGAGACCGAGATTGCTGACCAGAAACAAAGCGAGAATCGCTAAAAATTGAGTGAGTCTCATGATTCAAAGTTATTTGCAAGTTGAACGCATAATGGTGTTGTTTTGTATGGTAGTCTCTTTTTGTTTGAAACTGCCGTTTTCATATTTCAAGATACGCACTCCAGTGTGGTATTTGTCCAGTATATAACTTAAAGCATAGGCGTACGGTTCGTCCATCGCCCTGTCAAGCGCATGAATAGGATTAAAAACGCTTTGTAATTCATCATTCATCTGTTTATTCATAGTAGTATCTGCATCCAGCGCGTCAAGAAAAGAGTAAGCAGCCGGCATATTTTCTATTTGAATTACATAGATGATCGGCGATGTACCGTTACTTGGTCGGACTGCTACAATAGATGTCGTGGTTCGTCCTTCTGTCAGTCGGTTGCTTGCAATCAAACTTCTAACATCCGTAATCGACTGCGGGTGCTCTGAATATGGATGGGTGTGAAACTTGGCTACCGTATTAATCAAACCATATGTAGTCGGATAACTGACATGATGCGGTTCGCCAGAACGTATCTCTCCCAACTCATAAGTTCGGGTTTGTAAGTTGTAATTCAAGGCTACGCCCCATTCTACATTATCGTTGATATGAGCATTGATGAAGTCCTGTAATCCGACACTGTTGAACGCGTTGTACATCATTTGTGCCCCGGAAGCATTTCGGATACCCGATTCGCTGCAATCGATTTCCTGAATCGGGTCTACTTTGAATGTTCCTGTATTATTGTTCCCCCCTCCTCCTCCATTCCCGCCTCCAGGAGGATCGACCGGCGGAGTCGTCGGTTTCTCGAGGTTCCCCTCGTTTCCGATCGTCGAGCAATAACAACCGGCCCCGCTACTCTGGCAGTAACACTCCTGCATCTTGCATGTCTGACAGGCCTTGACAACTACAGGAGGAACATCTATTTCCTTATCCAAAGCATACATGGCCGGCGTTCCGCTAGAGATTCTCAGATCCGGAGCCAAAACCTCCAGTGCCTCGCTCAGCGACGGACGTTCGACAGGATCATATACCTGTGCCACCCGAACCCCATCGCTGTACTTATCGGCATTTACAAAACGGCCGTCCAAAGAATGATAAATCACTAAACCGGAAAATCCGTTCTTGTCCCCTAAATTAATGAATTTTCGTCCGTAATCCCGATGCCGGGCATAGTATTCCGGCGTCGGAACGAGGGTGGCGATATAGGTATACAGCCCGTTCCACTGCGAATGGTCGTGCCAACGGTTTACGACTAACTTCTGGACGATATCCACCGTCCGACGAATGGTATCGCCTCGGCGATTCGGTTCCCAAAAAGTGCCGGTAAAGAGAAACCGAGGATCGATCGGCAAATCAACCCCTTCGAGGTACCGATCTGCCACCGCACGATGCGCCTTGTCCCACAGCGGGGTAAAGTCGCCCGGCATCAGGCCCGTCGGCCGATCGGCCGAAAGTTTGGTGCGGTAAGGCAGCATCTCCGAATATTGGTACTCGAAGAAATCACGCGCCTCGCTCACCGTCAGCGTCGGTTCCACCGATCCGGGAGCATCCCCGCCGAACCGATCGCGGCGGCAGGCCCAAATGACGATACCCACGGCTGCGGCCGACAAACCGTACAAAAGTAATTTGTGTCTCATACTGCGATAAATTTAGTGAATAAACCCACCCGGCAATTACCGCAAAACACACTATAAATATACCAAAAAGAAAACAAGAGGCCAAGCTATTTCACTAAATCCTCAGACGAATTATATTTACTAAACGAAAAGTATCCGTCGAAAAAACGCCTACCTTTACGGCTGCCGATGAACCAATCAGATAAAAAAGCTATGGGCATAGTCGAGTTATTGGCCCCGGCCGGGAGTTGCGAGATCGGGCGAGCTGCGATCGCAGCCGGCGCCGACGCCGTGTACGTCGGTGCCGAGCGGTTCGGCGCGCGGACCGCTGCCGGGAATCCCATGAGCGAGATCGAGGCGTTGGCTCGCTATGCGCATGGGTTCGGCGCACGGGTTTATGTAACGATGAATACCCTGTTGTTCGACGACGAGCTGGAGGCCGCTCGGCGGAGCGCCTGGGAGGCTTACGAAGCAGGAGTCGACGCCCTGATCGTGCAAGATATGGCCTTCACACAGCTGGAACTGCCGCCGATCGCCCTGCACGCCTCGACCCAGACCTTCAACCTCACGCCGGAACGTGCCGCTTTTTTGGCCGCGGCCGGATTTTCGCGGATCGTCGTGGAACGCGGGGCATCGCTGGAGCAGATTCGGGCCATCCGGGCCGCCATTCCCGACCACGTCGAGCTGGAGGCATTCGTGCATGGTGCGATCTGCGTCTCGTACAGCGGACAGTGCTACTTGGGCCATGCCTTGTGCGGCCGGGGTGGGAACCGGGGGAATTGCGCTCAGCCTTGCCGGGCGCAGTACGACCTGTATAACGACCGCGGCCGGCTGCTGCAAAAAGATCGCCCCCTGCTTTCGGTGCGCGACCTGAACCTCGGCGACCGGCTCGGCGAACTACTCGAGGCCGGCGTCTGCTCGCTGAAGATCGAGGGGCGGCTCAAAGAGGCCGATTACGTGGTGAACAACACGGCCTACTATCATCGAAAGCTCAATGATTTAGAGGTTCGGCGCGCATCGGCGGGCGAAGTGGCGTGCGGGTTCGAGCCGCAGCCGGAGAAGAGTTTCTCGCGTGGATTTACGACCTATTTTTGGGACGGCAGACGGTCCGGGGTGGCTGCTCCGGAGGCCCGATCGGTGGGAGAGGCCGTCGGCACGACGCTCAAGAGCGAAGGCGCTGCCCTGACGCTCCGCCTGCGTCCCGGCATCGCGCTGCACAACGGCGACGGCATCTGTTTCGTGGGTCGTTCGGGACGTTTGGAGGGGGCGTCGGTGAACCGGGCCGCCGGGGAGCGAATCGAGTTGAACAAAGCGATCCGGATTCCGGTCGGCACGCAGGTTTTCCGGAACTTCGACCGCTCGTTCCGGCCGTCGGCCGAGCGACGGCTGCGGGTTGCGGTGGCGTTCGGCCCGGAACAGCTCTCCGCGACCGACGAGACGGGCGTTTCGGTCTCGATTCCGCTCCTCCGCAGAGACTACGAACCGGCCGCCAATCGGGCATTGGCGGAACGGAATATCCGACAGGCTTTCGGCAAGAGCGGCGGAACGATTTTCGACGTCGCGGAGGTTTCGATAGGTTTCGAACCGGAAGTCGCCTTGCCGTTCGTCCCGGCGGCAGAGCTCAACGCCCTGCGGCGCGAGTTGCTCGATGCCTTGTCGGCGGCCCGGCTTTCGGCCTACCGGCGTCCGGAGCCTTATGTGCGGCCGAGCGTCGCGCCGACACGGCCGCCGGGCGTGGCGAACGACTATCGGGCCAACGTCTCGAACTCGCTGGCCGAGCGATTCTACCGCTGGGCAGGCTTCGAACCGTCGGAATGGGCTCTGGAGGCGCAATCCGATCCGGATTTCGCAGGACGCGAGGTGATGCGAAGCCCGTACTGCCTCCGTCGCGAGACGGGGACCTGCCTCCGCGAACATCCGGAGTTGCGCCGCGAGCGGCTCTACCTGAAGAACAACGGCATCCGGCTGGAACTGGTCTTTCACTGCGCTGCGTGCGAGATGGGGGTCGTCTACCGGGGGCGCGACGAAGAGGACTAACCCAGCTCCAGGCCTTTTTACTCTGCAATCAACCGCAATCTCCGATCGTGCGAGTCGCCACCATCCCGGGCGGCTGGCCGGTGCCGAGCGGCACTCGAAACGGACAGTGCCTACTCTATTCTATATATTCTCGCCCGCACGCTATAACAGCCCCGGCTCCCGTAAACGGCAAGATACGACGAACATAGTTCTGGGACAATGGCGGATTTTCAGAAAGTTTAGAATGCGACAACAATCGACTGACTTCGCTGGATGTCAGCAAGTGTACACAATTGAAACCGTTGATTTGCTACAAGAATCGACTGACCTCTTTGAACGTCAGTGGGTGTACACAATTAAGAGATTTGGATTGCCAAGACAATCAACTGTCAGTTGCAGCCCTGAACAAAAACCTCAACGACCTGATAATGCCAAAGGATACATCACAATATTGACCATGCCACAGCCGGCGATTACTACATCGCCGAAGATAAAAGATGAATGTAAACCTCCATTAAAAAATCAAAACTTCGAGGTCGCTTTGAGTCGGGCGGTCGAGTAACTGGGAAACCTCCGGATAAAAAAAGGGACGGGGTTCTTTATAGAACCTCGTCCCTTCCGTATTAAACAAGCTATAGATTACTTCCGAATCGCCGCAACCCCCGGCAGTTCCTTGCCTTCCATGTATTCCAGCAACGCGCCGCCGCCGGTCGATACATAGCTCACCTTATCGGCCATCCCGAACTTATTGATACATGCCACCGAGTCGCCCCCGCCGATCAGCGAATAAGCCCCCTTGGCCGTCGCCGCCACGATCGCTTCGGCGATCGCTTTCGAGCCGTTCGCGAAAGTATCGAACTCGAATACCCCCACCGGACCGTTCCACAGGATGGTTTTCGACTCTTCGATCACCTTGCGGAACTTCTCTTCGGTCTTAGGACCGATGTCCATCCCTTCCCAGCCGTCCGGAATGTCGTTGGCCGGACAGATCTTGACGTTCGCGTCGTTACTGAACGCGTCGCCGCACCGTGCATCCTCGGCCAGCACGAGGTTAACCCCCAATTTCTTAGCCTTTTCGATAATCGCGAGCGCGGTGTCGAACTGGTCTTTTTCGCAGATCGAGGTTCCGATCTTGCCCCCCAGAGCCGCCATGAAAGTATAGGTC
>JAIDFC010000083.1 GCA_029054535.1 Rikenella sp.
CACCGGATTGACCCGCCATACCCCGCGCCGCAGCACCACGAAATAAGGCTCGTAAACCGCCCGATCCAGACACCCGTAAACCTGCGCCCCGCTCTTGTAAGAGATCACATCCTCCGAGGAGTCCCCCCCGGCGATCACTGCGATAATTTTTCTTTCCGACATCGAATTTTCCCCGATCTGACCGACAATAAACTCCGGCACAATCGCCGCTCGGTCCAACGACCGACTATGCACCATACAAATTTATAGATTTTTTATTATATCTTTATCGAATAATCGAGCAAAATCGGAGTCGAAGATGAAAACATCTGTAACAGAACTCTTTAAGATCGAATACCCGATCGTTTCGGGAGGTATGGTTTGGTGCAGCGGCTGGCGGCTGGCGTCGGCCGTATCGGCTGCGGGCGGCCTAGGGCTGATCGGAGCGGGGTCGATGCACCCCGAGACGCTGGCGGAACACATCGCCAAAACTCGTGCCGCACTGGCCGAAAGCAGACGCCCGTTCGGCGTGAATGTGCCGCTGTTCTATCCGGAGATCGAACGGGCGATCCAACTGCTGATCGACGAACGCGTACCGATCGTCTTCACCTCGGGCGGCAATCCGGCGCTCTACACGGCGCGGCTCAAAGAGGCGGGAATCACGGTGGCCCATGTGGTGGCTTCGGCGCGGTTCGCCCGCAAAGCCGAGGCGGCGGGGGTCGATGCCGTCGTGGCCGAGGGGTTCGAGGCGGGCGGACACAACGGACGCGACGAGATTACGACGATGGCGCTGATTCCGCAGGTGCGCGAGGCAACGGGACTTCCGTTGCTCGCGGCCGGCGGGATTGCGACGGGCCGGGGGATGCTGGCGGCGATGGCACTGGGGGCCGACGGGGTGCAGATGGGGACCCGCTTCGCGCTGTCGGCCGAGTCGTCGGCACACGAGGCGTTCAAAAACCGGTGCATTGCCTTGAACGAGGGCGACACGATGCTTTGCCTCAAGAAGTTAAGCCCTGTGAGGCTGGTGAAAAACGAGTTTTACGCCCGGGTGGCGGAGGCCGAGGCACGAGGAGCCGAGGCCGACGAGCTACGGGAGCTGTTGGGGGCGAGACGCTCGAAACGAGGCATTTTCGAGGGCGACCTGGCGGAAGGGGAGCTGGAAATCGGCCAGGTGGCGTCGCTGGTGCGGCGTGTCGAACCGGCCGGAGAGATCGTACAAAACATCGTGGATGAATTTCGCGAAGCAACTCGGGAGGTGCGGCAATGGGAAATCTGAGACGCGAAGCACTGGAGCTCTATTTGGTAACCGATCGGGCATTATCCCAGGGGCGGCCGCTGGCGGAGATCGTCTGCGCAGCGGCGGAGGGGGGTGCGACGATGGTACAGTTGCGCGAAAAGGCGTGCGACACGCGGGAGTTCGTCGAACTGGGGCGAGCGATCCACGCGATTTTACAACCGCTCGGTATTCCGTTGATCGTCAACGACCGGGCCGACATCGCCCTCGTGATCGGCGCCGAGGGGCTGCACATCGGGCAACACGACATGACTTACGACGACGCGCGGCGACTGTTAGGTCCGGAGACGATCATCGGACTTTCGGTGGAGAACGAGGAGCAGGCCCGCGAGTGTCTGTCGTTCGCCGGGTTGGACTACATCGGCGCGAGTCCGGTCTTCGCCACGCCGACCAAGACCGACACGGCCGAAGCCTTGGGATTAGAAGGGCTGGAACGGCTGCGTCGGATCGTCGGACCGGAGCTGCCGATGGTGGCGATCGGCGGGATCAATCGTTCGAATATTCAAGACATTATCCGTTCCGGGGCGGATGGGGTAGCGGTGGTAAGCGCAATCTGTTCGGCTCCGGAGCCGGAGGCGGCGGCGCGAGCGCTGCTGCACGAAATCAAACAAGCGAAACGATGAAAATCAACGAGATAGGGGAGTTCGGCCTGATCGGTCGCATCGCGGCCGGCTTCCGGGATCTGATTCCGACGGGATGGGAGGGGATCGGCGACGACTGCGCGGTGATTCCGTGGCGCGACGGCGAATCGCTGCTCGTTACGACCGATCTGCTGGTCGAAGACATCCACTTTCTGCGCGACCGGATTTCGGCCTACGATTTGGGATACAAGGCCTTAGCCGTCAATCTGAGCGACGTGGCGGCGATGGGGGGGAAGCCGACGGCTACGTTTCTGAGCTTAGGATTGCCGACCGACAGCGGGGTCGGGGTGGAGTGGTGCGACGCCTTTTTCGAGGGCTATCGGTCGTTCGGCGTGCCGTTATTGGGAGGAGACACGACCTCTTCTAAAAGCGGTATCGTAGTCAATATCACGGTTTTGGGATTAGCGAGCAATGATTGTATCAAGCGACGCGACGCGGCACGACCGGGCGACCGGATCGCCGTTACCGGACCGTTGGGGGATTCGGCAGCCGGATTGCAGGCTCTGCTGAACAACCTGCCGTCCACCCCAGAAATCGCCGCCCTGATCGAGGCCCACCACCGCCCTCAGCCGCATCTGACCGAAGGGGAGTGGCTGGGGAGGCAAGGCAGTGTGCATGCCATGATGGACGTTTCGGACGGGGTGGCATCGGATTTGCGCCACATTCTGCGGGCTTCGTCGGTGGGGGCGACGGTCGACCTCGGGCAGCTTCCGGTCTCGCCGCTGCTGCAAGACACGGCGGCGCAGTACGGATGGGACGCCCGCGAGCTGGCCTTGACCGGAGGCGAGGATTATGTGCTGCTGCTGACGGTCGGGCCGGAGGCTGCGGACGACCTGCAACGCCGTTTCGAGGCGGAATTCAGCCGACCGCTGTACTGGATCGGGGAGTGCACCGCCTCCGGAACGCCGGAGATCGCCTACCGAGACCCGAACGGCGAGCAAAACCCGACCAATTACCGAGGATTCAACCATTTCTGAATCAGAACAATATGCAACGAGTACTGACCATAGCCGGTTCGGACAGCGGGGGCGGCGCAGGTATTCAGGCCGACATCAAGACCATCTCGGCCATCGGCTGCTATGCTTCGAGCGCCATTACGGCGATCACGGCCCAGAATACGCAAGGTGTAACGGCCATCGAACCGCTCTCGGCCGAGATGGTGGAACGGCAGATCCGTGCCGTGCTGGACGACATCGGAGCCGATGCGGTAAAAATCGGGATGCTGGCCACGGCTGAGATTGCGGAACGGGTAGCGGCGTTGATGCGCGAGTACCGACCGCCTTTCATCGTCCTCGATCCGGTGCTGGTGGCTACCTCGGGCGACGTGCTGACCGGCGGAAGCGCCGCCGGTC
>JAIDFC010000084.1 GCA_029054535.1 Rikenella sp.
TGCATTGGGGTGGTACTTTTTAGCGGGCGCAATAAGTTTGCGATAATCCAGCGCCCGTTAAAAAGCAACCACCCCAACCAACCAGCCAAAGCCATTCACTAAGAACGGTCATGGAATGCGAAGCATTCCCGAAAGTTTCTTTGGTACTTTCTGTTCACAGAAAGTACAGTACCCTCCTGTCGCTAATGACCGGTTACAGAAAAACGAACGAAAAAATTACACTTATGAGTGAGAAAGTATATCCGGCGGCGATGCACACCGCCGAGCATTTGTTGGGCGGGACCGTAGTCAAGCGATTCGGTTGCCGGCGAGCGGTGAGTACCCATTTGGAGCGGAAGAAATCGAAAGCAGACTTCGATTTTCGGGAGGTGGGTCGGAATTTGACCCCGGAAGAGATCGGCGAGATCGAGCGGGCGGTGAACGAGCAGATCGGGAGGCGGTTGGAGGTCCGGTTCGAGGAGGTGTCGTATGCCGCTGCGAAGGCGGAGTTCGACCTGTCGCGACTGCCGGAAGAGGCGGTCAGCGACGGTGCAGAGTCGTTGTTACGGATTGTGAGCGTGGGGGATTACGACCGCTGTCCGTGCATCGGAGAGCATGTCGGGAACACGGCCGAGATCGGACGGTTTCGGATCATCTCCACCGACTACGATCCGGAGAGTGGACTACTCCGCATGCGGTTCAAACTCGATCCGAAAACAGCATAGGAACACATGTAGTTAAGGGAAAAAGCATGTATAAGAAGATATTTTTCGTTCTCGCTTCGCTTAGCCTCTGCGGCGGGAGCCTTCGGGCACAGACCGCGAGCGACGACTCCGTGTTGCGCAGGCAGGTCGGACAGATGATCGTCGCCGGATTTCGAGGTTTCGAGGCTACGGGCGATGTGGTCGACGCCGTGCAACGACTGGGGATCGGCGGGGTGATCTACTTCGACCGGGACGTACCCGGCAGGACGAATCGACGCAACGTCCGGTCGCCGCAACAGCTGCGGCGGCTGAGCGACGACCTGCAACAGTTGGCACGGGAGGCGGGATATCCCCCGCTGTTCATCACCGTCGACCAGGAGGGAGGGCGGGTCGATCGGTTGAAAGCGGCCTACGGTTTTCCGACCAGCGTGAGCGCGGCGTATCTGGGAGAGCGGAACGATCCCGATACGACGTGGCGATGGGCGACGTTGACTGCCCAGACATGTCGGCGGGCGGGAATCAATGTCGATTTCGCGCCGTGCGTGGATGTGAACATCGATCCGCGGTGTCCGGTGATCGGGGCGCTGGGGCGGAGCTTCTCGGCCGATACGGCGGTGGTGGCGGCACAGGCGCGGATTTGGATCGACGCACTACACAGACAGGGGGTACTCACGTCGCTGAAACACTTTCCGGGGCACGGGAGTTCTCGGGCGGACAGCCACCTGGGGCTGGTCGACATCACGCGAAGCTGGCAACAGGAGCGCGAATTGGCACCTTATCGGGCGTTGTTCGACGAGGGGTATGCCGATTTCGTGATGGTCGGACACCTGCTCCATCGCGAGGTGGATCCGGACTATCCGGCATCGCTCTCGCGCCGGTGGATCGACGGCGTGTTGCGCGGCGAGCTGGGCTACCGGGGGGTGGTCATCACGGACGACCTGAACATGGGGGCGATCGTCGACCACTATTCGCTCGAACGGGCTTTGGAGTTGGCCATCTGCGCGGGGGTCGACATGGTCATCATCGGCAACAACGGTCGGACGTACGAACCGGACTTGACGCCGCGGACGATCGACCTGATCTGCGGGCTGGTGCAACAGGGTCGGATTCCGCGCGAACGGATCGCGGAGGCATATCGACGGATCCTGACGCTCAAACAGGAGCGATCGGTACGATAATTGTTACTTCTTTCAACTACGCTTCACGTTACCGCAATCCATGCTTTGGATTCAGGTCGACGCCAGCGGAGGCGACAACGAAAGTATAAACCCCGCCCGACATGAAGACAGAGAAAAAAGCCCAAAAAATAATCGGATAAAAGCCTATGAAACAGAGACACCGCGTATTGATCGCCATCGGCGCAATCATTCTGGTCCTGCTGCTCGTTTTTTGGAGCGTGGTGGCCGAAGCTCAGCCGATCCGTCCGGTGCTCGACGGAGACACCCCCGTCGAGCATCCCGAAAATCAGACCGTCCGCTACTCCACCGCCGGGTTCTATCCGGTGCAGGGCAGCGGACGCTCTGTTTGGAATATGGATCCCGCCTGGCGGTTTGCCGCGGGGCATCACGAGGAGGCTTGGCAGGAGACCTATCGGGGCGACTCGACGTGGCAGAGCGTCGACCTGCCGCACGGCCTGGAACTGTTGCCCGTCGAGGCCAGCGGAGGCGTCAACTATCGCGGCGAGGCGTGGTACAGGAAGTATTTCCAGACCCCGGCGGGAGTGAACGGAAAACGGCTGACCCTCTATTTCGAAGGGATTATGGGCAAAGCCGAAATATGGGTGAACGGGACTCCGGTCGGGGAACATTTCGGAGGATTCCTGCCGATTGTGGTGGAGATCGACGAGGCGTTGCACCCCGAGGCCGGGGCGATCAACGTCATCGCCGTGCGGGCCGACAACAGCGACGACCCGACCTATCCGCCCGGAAAACCGCAGGCGCAGCTGGATTACTGCTATTTCGGGGGGATCTATCGCGACGTGTGGCTGGTGGCCACGAACCGCGTCCACATCACCGATCCGAACGAAGCGGATCGCGTGGCGGGGGGCGGGCTGTTCGTAGCCACAACCCGACTCTCGGACGACCGTCGGGAGGCCGATCTCGCCGTGCGGCTCCACCTGGCCAACGAGACCCGGCGCGGAGCTTCGGGACGCGTGGTGTATACGTTAGTGGGGCCGGACGGACGGGTGGCGGCTTCTAAGACGCAACCCTATTCGGTAGCCGCGGGCGGCGAACGGACTCTGAATACAAAGATCACGGTCAAGAACCCGGCCTTGTGGTCGCCCGATCGACCGGACCTCTATCGGTTGAGCGTGCAGATGATCGACAACCGGGGGATGGCCGTCGACGGGATGATGCAACGGATCGGGATCCGGACCGTGGCGTTCGATCCGACACGGGGATTCATGCTGAACGGACAGCCCTATCCGCGGAAGTTGATCGGGGCCAATCGGCACCAGGACTACGCGGTGGTGGGGAACGCGCTCTCCAACAATCTGCACTGGCGGGACGCGGCGAAACTCAAAGCGGCGGGGATGGAGATCATCCGCAACGCCCACTATCCACAGGATCCGGCCTTTATGGACGCCTGCGACCAGCTGGGGTTGCTGGTGATCGTCAACACGCCCGGGTGGCAGTTCTGGAACGACGATCCGGTGTTCGGCGAGCGGGTGTACGACGACGTGCGGAACATGGTGCGCCGCGACCGCAACCGTCCCAGCGTCGCGATGTGGGAACCGATCCTGAACGAGACCTGGTATCCCGAAGAGTTTGCGGGCCGGGTGCATGACATCGTGCACGAGGAGTATCCGTTCCCGGGCTGCTACACGGCCTGCGACAGCGAGGCCAAAGGCCATGAGCATTTCGAGATCCAGTTCGCGCATCCGGCCGTCGGCGAACGCGAATCGGCCGCCGGACGGATCGACCCGACCAAAGTCTATTTCACGCGCGAGTGGGGCGACAACGTGGACGACTGGAGCTCGCACAACTCGACGAGCCGCGCGGCACGGGGATGGGGCGAGGTGCCGCAGTTGGTTCAGGCGAACCACTATGCCCGGAACGACTATTCGTCGACCTCTTACGACGCGCTTTACCGGGCCCCGGTCTACCATTTCGGCGGGACGCTGTGGCATGCGTTCGACCACCAGCGCGGCTACCATCCCGATCCGTTCTACGGCGGCGTAATGGACGCTTTCCGGCGGCCGAAGTACGCTTACGAGATGTTCCGGGCTCAGGAGCGATCGGCTTCGGCAAAACCGATGGTGTTTATTGCCAACGAATTGACACCGTTCTCGCCGGAGGACGTTACGGTATTCAGCAACTGCGATACGGTGGTGCTGCACACTTTCGCGGGGGCGGATACGCTGCGGACTTACGTCCGGGAGCGGGATGCCGACACGACGGGCATGCCCGCGCCGGCGATCGTATTTCCGGGAGCATGGAACTTCATGGCCGACAAGGCGCTGTCGCGGAGTGGCAGACAGGAGGAGGCCTATATTTTAGTGGAAGGCATCCGGAACGGTCGGGTGGCGGCTTCGGAGCGAAAAAGCATGGCCCGCCGACCGACCCGGCTGGAACTGGTCGTAGACTATGAGGGGGCGCGACCGGTGGCGGACGGTTCGGACCTCATTACGGTCGTCGCCCGGATGACGGACGGAAACGGGACAGTCAAACGACTGAACAACAGCAGCGTACGGTTCACGGTCGAAGGCGAGGGTCAACTGGTGCTACCGGCCTCGCAGGCGGCGGGGGTGCCGTTGGTGTGGGGCGAGGCGCCGGTGCTGGTGCGGACGACGACAGTGCCGGGGAGTGTGAAAATACGGGCCGAAATCGCCGGCCCGGCGGGCGACTGGACGCCGCGACCGGCCGAAATCGAGATCCAAACCGTAGAACCGCTCCAACCGCTCCTCTACCTTCCGACCGAAAAGACCCGCTCCTACACCTCCGAACCATCGTCCGCCCGACGAACTCCCGACGATCGACTCTCCGAAACGATCCTCCGAGAGGTCGAACGACAACAACAGGCTTTCGGCGAATAACCATTTTTTACCTATTTTCGTATCTCTTTAGCTCCGTGTACGCCTCTTTCCGAAAAACCGAGCGGTGCCGGTCTTTCACAAAGAGAACAGAACCCGCACAGGACCGAAGAATAACAAGATATGAAGAACAAAACATTGTGGTTATCGATTTTACTGATGTTCGGGTTGGGCGGTAACGCGGAGGCACAGCGTGCGAAACCCGGGATCGAAGTGCTGCGGGATTCCTCTTTCGAGATACTGCGCGGGAAACGCGTCGGGTTGATCAGCAACCCGACCGGAGTCGATTCGCGGTTGGTCTCGACCGTCGACATTCTCGACAGCGCGGCACGGACCGGGACCTTCCGGCTGGTTGCGCTGTACGGTCCGGAGCATGGCGTTCGGGGGAATGTCGCCGCCGGTCAACACGTCGCGTCGGGACGCGACGCGCGGACCGGCGTTCCGGTTTTCAGCCTCTACGGAGCAACCTGCAAGCCGACACCGCAGATGTTGACCGGAGTCGACGTGCTGGTTTTCGACCTGCAAGACATCGGAACTCGGAGTTATACCTATATCTCTACCTTAGGACGAGTGATGGAGGCCGCGGCCGAGAACCGGATTCCGGTGGTCGTCCTCGATCGGCCGAACCCACTGGGCGGTGTGCGGATCGAAGGATGCGAACGGATCGAACCCGGTTTTTCGTCCTTCGTGAGCGCTTATCCGGTGCCGTACGTACACGGCATGACGATCGGCGAACTGGCACGGATGCTGAACGGCGAACGACTGCTCAGAAATGGCGTGCAGTGTGCGTTAACCGTCGTTCCGATGCAAGGTTGGCGGCGCGAAATGCAGTGGAAGGCTTGCGGTTTGCCGTGGGTTCCGACCTCGCCGCACATTCCGACACCCGAAAGCGCATGCTACTACCCGGCGACCGGAACGGCGGGCGAACTCGGGACCCTTCATATCGGGGTGGGTTACACCCTCCCGTTTCAGACCGTTGCGGCACCCTGGATCACCGATGCCGAGCGACTGGCGACCCGGTTGAACGCCCTGCCGGAGCTGCGGGGTTTCCGCTTCCGGCCGATCCACTACCGGCCCTTCTACGGCACGGACAAAGAGGCCGAGCAACACGGCGTACAGATCTACCTGACCGACTCGCTGCCCGGCTCGTCGCTCACCCTGCTCCCGTTCTACGTCATGCAGGAGCTGGCAGCGATGTATCCGACACGGAAACCGTTGGCGACGGCGACCCCGGCGCGGTTGTCGATGTTCGACAAGGTTTTGGGGAGCGACCGGTTACGACGACTCTTCGCCGCCGCCGGATATCGGGTTACGCCGGAGATGAAAAGCTATTGGCGGCCTTCGGAGACCTTCTTGGCCAGACGAAAGGCCTATCTGCTCTACTGATGACGCAACCGTGCGGAGATGACGACGAAGTTTTATAAACGGTTGGCCGGTTGGGGGCGGCGGCTGGTCGACTGGCTCTACCCGGCCGTCTGTCCGGTCTGCGGTCAAGCGCTGGCGGAGGGCGAACGGACGATCTGCCTGGCCTGTCGCTGGGACATGCCGCTCACCGACTACTGGATGGCCGACGAAAATCCGCTCCTACGGATGCTTCGCTCACGGCTTCCGAATCTGCGCCACGCCTCGGCTCTCCTCTTTTTCCGGCACGAAAGCGGCTATCGAGCCATGATTCACGCCCTCAAATACAGCGGACGACGAGACATCGCCGTCGCACTGGGCGAGATGTTCGGCCGCGAGCTTCGCGAATCGGCTCTCTACGACGACATCGACCTGCTGATTCCGGTCCCGCTCCACTGGACCAAACGCCTCCGAAGGGGGTACAACCAGGCGGAAGAGATTTGCATCGGACTCAGTCGCGGCCTCGGTGTTCCGTATGACTTCCGATCGCTGCGACGGATCCGGAGAACGCGGACCCAGGCCTTGCACCGCGACGCGGACGCTCGGCGTCTGAACGTCGAAGGGGCATTCTGCTTGCGGAGGTCGGAACGGTTTCAGGATCGGCACATCCTGCTGGTGGACGACGTCCTGACCACGGGAGCGACGGTAACGGCTTGCGCCGAAGCGATCTACCGAGTCTTTCCGGAGGCGCGGATCAGCATCGCAGCCTTAGCAACGGTTCGCAAGCACTTGAAAAAGCGTTAGCGGTCCGACTGGTTTTTCTCCCGTTTTCTCTTTCTCACAGCCGAACGGTCCGGCTCCGGTCCGCGTGTCCGCGGTGGGTGCCGCTGGGCACTCGAAAACTGGAGCTTGCTCTGCAAGCCTCCGCTGGCGGCGAGCACAGTGGACAATGACAATTCCCTTTGGGAATGGTAATACCCTAATTATTTCGGCTGCGGCATTTTTCTCGCCCGACAGACCCGACTGGAGTGCCCAGCGGCACCGTTGACTCCGGGAACACCCACAGGGGTGTTTCGTCGGCCTGACGGGCACGAATGCGAGTCTCCGCCAGCGGGAAGAGCTACGAGCTCCGACGAAGTAGCTCGCCCCCGCCCGGGGTGGCGGGGACTCATGCGACTCGGAGAGTCGCGGTTGCCCATGTTCAGAAACAGGCTTACTGCTATTATTTTCTCCTCTTTTCTGATCGAAGCCATCCGGTTCCACCGGGGAAAATCGCCCTTCGGGGGAAGTTGGCGCATTCCCTCTAACCCGCTCGAGCCGCGGAGGCTCATCCTTTTTGGTATGCCCCAAAAAGGATGCAAAAAACGCATCCAAGGAGGCTACGCCCCCTTGGCAATCCCCCCTATGCTCCTTTTTGTAATCAACACATCGCCGACAACCGCGCTCCACAAGTGTGCGAAT
>JAIDFC010000085.1 GCA_029054535.1 Rikenella sp.
GGGAGCCTCCCGATGACCGAGAGAACGGGGGTAAGAAACGGGGAAACCGGACAGAACCCCTTACCCGCCCGCATGCGGGCGGGCCAATTTTTTGGTAATTTGAAAACGTGTTTTTGTTGAAAATTATATTTTAAACCTACATTTCTTTAGGTTTAAGATTGTTTAATTGCAGTTCTATGTGTTGATTTATTCAATATATAGAACTGCAATTTTATTTTTAGAGAGTCGGGATTGGGAGGATTGTGTGGGGGTGTTGAATGAAATATCTTCAGGGAAATTTTACTTGTCGGATAACTCGATATGATATTTGTTAAATTGTTCGTTATTATATCGATATGGTATTTGTTGTTGGCTTTCTAAGAGGGTTGAAACGTACCTGGTTGGTGCTTTTTCGGGATAGATATTGTATATTTGGGTAATCAATCGAGATCATGAGACTGAAAAATATTGGGATTGCACTCTTTTCGGTGTGGTTGACGGCCTGCGGCGGCGCGCAACAATCGCCGAAACCGGAACAATCGTGGCAGCGGGACGCGAAATTCCGAACCTTTTTGAACTTCTCGACCACTGTTCCGGTCGATTCGGCACGGCGGGTGTTGGACACCTTGTTGAACTTTTATGCCGACGATAGCCTCGCTTTTCGGCAGTTGCAGGATTTTCTGACGCCGCCCTTCTCCGATCCCAATTCTCCGTTGCGGAACGATGAATTGTATATTCCTTTGTTAGAGGCGGTTATCGCATCGCCGTTCTACGACTCGACCGCCAAAATCCGACCGGCTTATCGGCTGGAGATGGCGCGCAAGAATCGGGTGGGACGGCCTGCGACCGATTTCACCTACACCTTGGCGGATGGGAGCCGGGGGACATTGTACGAGGTCGATGCGCCTTACACGTTGATCTATATCAACAACCCCGATTGCAACGCTTGCGAAGAGATTTTGGCGAGGTTGAAAGATTCGCCGGTTATTGCTAATAAGTTGAAAACCGGTGAGTTGTGTATTGTGGCCATCTATCCGGACGAGGATCTGACGGCTTGGCGGAAGCATCGGAAAGAGGTGCCGGACCAGGGGTGGATCAACGGGTACGATGCCGAACTGGCGATGCGGAAGCTCGAATTATACGATTTGCGGGCGATTCCGTCGCTCTATTTGTTGGATGAGAAGAAAAACGTGCTGTTGAAAGACTGTACGTCGGTCGATTGGATCGAGGCTTGTTTGGTGCAGGGGAAACGTTGAACGATAGTTCGCGTTACATCTCTCCCAGCAGGGTCCGTACGGCCACCGAAGCGCAAGCGCAGCCGAACACCGCCGGCATGTAAGAGATCGTACCGACGTTCGATTTTTTGTTCTCCTCCTCGCACAGAATCATCGACCCGGGACGCACTGCTTCGGGAGAGAAAACCACCGGAAAACCCGTGCGAATTCCTATTTTATGCAGCCGTTTGCGCAGCATGTGGGCCAGCGGACAGTGGTGCGATTTTTCGATATCTTTGATTTCCAATAAAGTCGGGTCGGTTTTCGCCCCTGCTCCCATCGAGCTCACCAGCGGAATCTGTCGGTCGAGACACCCCTTGATGAGATTCACTTTCGGAGCCAGCGTGTCGATTGCGTCGACCACGAAATCATAGCGAGGTCTGTGATCGAGCAGCCAGTCTGTCGCTTCGTCTTTGATATACTCTTGAATCACAGTCAGTTCGATATCCGGATCGATGTCGCGTAGCCGATCGGCCAAAACCTCCGCCTTGGGGCGTCCGACCGTCGAGTGCAGGGCGACGAGTTGTCGATTTATGTTGCTGACACTCACCGCGTCCGCATCTACGATCGTCATCCGACCGACCCCGGCCCGCGCGATCATCTCGGCGGCATACGCCCCGACGCCTCCCAGGCCGACTACCAAAACATGCGACGCTCGCAAGCGTTCGGCCTTTTCGACTCCCAACAATAATTCCGTCCGTTCGCACCAGGCGCGCCTCTCTTCTTTGCGATTCATCTCTTGGTTAAAGCGTTGAAATTCTGGTCAATAATTCGTTTTAACGTATCCACCTTCCGCCCGGTTCGTTCGGCGGCAAAGGCGTACATTTCCCGAATCGAGAGTGTCGGGTCGTCGTCCGTTTCGAGAAACAGACGATCGGGATGCTCCGTAGTGATCCACCGTAAAGCCTCTTGTGTTTTCGACGATCGGATCGTCGTCGGTCCGAACGAGAATCGGACCTCCGGAACCCGGCGGATCCACTCCCGAGCCGTTTCGCAAGCGCCGGTGAATCCGTGCAGGACGACCCGTATTGCCGCACGTTCGCCGAGCAGTGTCTGTAACGCCTGGGTCGCTTGTACATTGTGGATAATCAGAGGTTTACAGATCCGATTCGCGATCTCGATCTGACGTTCGATCCAGTGTTCCTGTACCGTTCGCGGGGCGAACGCAGGGCGGAGATCGAGTCCTGCCTCGCCTACGGCCAACAGTCGAGGATAGCGGTCGGGCGCTGTGAAAATCGTCAACCACCGCTCTTCAGCCGCCGCTGCATCCCACGGGTGGATCCCGGCCGAGAAAAATCCCGAGGTCGGTATCTCCGGATCGCTCGCCGACAAACGAACATTCTGAACGCTAAGCGTATCCGGTTCGGGATGGTGGGTGTGAATATTGATATAAGGGGGCATGGCGGCGGCCGAAAAAATCGTATCTTTATACAAATTTAACGAAATGGTTTTAAAAATCGGCGTTTTGTTACTGCTTCTGTGCGGCTGCTCGGCGTGTCGCGAGCAGGTCGAAAGGAGACCGTTGCGTCCGCGGGAGAGTTCCTTGCTGGATTCGATCGTTCTGCCTGGGCGGGAGGAGCTGACGCTCGTCTTCTCGGGCGACGTCATGCAGCACCTGCCGCAGGTGGCGGCGGCCCAAAAAGAAGATGGAACGTATGATTATTCGGACTGTTTCCGGTATGTTCGACCTTTTTGGGAGGAGGCCGACTGGGCGATCGTGAACCTCGAAACAACACTTTCGCAAAGAGGGCCTTATAGTGGCTATCCTCGTTTCGCCTCGCCGACCGCTTTGGTCGGAGCTTTGAAAGAGGCGGGGGTCGATGTCGCGGTCTTGGCCAACAACCACTGCTGCGACAGAGGGTTGGCCGGGATTCGGACGACGGTTCGGACCGTCGACTCGCTGGGGTTGCGCTACGGAGGGGTTTATGTCGACTCGGCGCGGGCCGAAAGACCGTTGATACTGAGTAAAAAAGGGTTTCGGGTGGCTTTGTTGAACGCTACCTACGGGACGAATGGGCTGCCGGTGCCGAAAGGGACGGTGGTGCACGGGATCGACACGATCCGGATGGCCGCGGAGATCCGTCGAGCCAGGCAGGATTCGGCGGCTACGCATGTCGTGTTGTTCGTGCATTGGGGCGAGGAGTACCAACGGAGACCGAACGCTGCACAACGGGAAGTGGCGGCATGGTGTCGGAAACAGGGGATCGATGCCGTGATTGGGTCGCATCCGCACGTCGCGCAACCGGTCGATACGGCGGCGAGGGTCGTTTGGTCGCTGGGAAATTTCGTCTCGAACCAACGCAACAGATACCAGGACGGGGGGTTGAATGTGCGGGTTCGACTCGCGCGCGGGCGGAGCCCGGAGGTCGAGATCATGCCCCACTGGGTGTGGTGTCCGACGGAGGAGGGGCGGAGGCGTTATTATGTGGTGCCGGCCTATGTTTCGGGGCGGGAGATCGGGATGGACAGCCTGACGAATCGGGCATTCCGGCAGGCGTTGGAGGACAATCGAACCGTGGCGGGGGCGGTGAACGAGGTGGTGCTATGATAACGCGTAAGGATTTGATAGAGAATCTGAAAGCTCCGTTGGGGGAGCTGGAGGCGGATCGGGAACTATTCGCTGCTGCTGCGGCGCAGCGGGATCGGATGGTCGGGAGTCGGGTACATGTGCGGGGATTGATCGAATTGTCGAATCGGTGTCGAAAAAATTGTCTCTACTGCGGCATTCGTAGCGGGAATCCTGCTGTGGAACGTTATGAGTTGACCGACGAGCAGGTCTTGGCGGCGGCCGAACGGGCTTGGAGAGCGGGCTACGGATCGGTGGTTCTCCAAGCGGGCGAGCGGACGGACGGAGCGTTTGTGGATCGGGTGGAACGGTTGGTGAAGCGGATCAAAGAGCGGTCGAACGGGGGGATGGGGATCACGCTGTCGCTCGGTGAACAGGCGCGAGCGACCTACCGGCGCTGGTTCGAGGCGGGGGCGCACCGCTACCTGTTGCGCATCGAGGCGTCGTCGCCGGAGCTCTATGCGCGGATCCATCCGGCGGATCATAGCTATCGAGAACGGATGGATTGTCTGCGTGTTTTGCGGGATGAGGGGTACCAGGTCGGAACGGGGGTGATGATCGGGCTGCCGTTCCAGAGGGTCGAGGATCTGGTTGACGACCTTCTCTTTTTCCGAGAGCTGGATATCGACATGTGCGGCATGGGGCCTTATATCGAGGCGCCGGGAACGCCGTTGGCGACTTCTCCGGAGGCTTTTTCGCGGGCGGAACGGTTACAGCTCTCGTTGCGGATGATCGCGTTGCTGCGGCTGCTGATGCCGGACATCAACATTGCGGCGACGACGGCTCTCCATGCCTTGCATCCGCAGGGACGGGAGTTGGGGATTGCGGCCGGGGCCAATGTGATGATGCCTAATCTGACGCCGGCAGCGGTGCGGGAGGGGTATCGGCTGTACGATAACAAACCGCTGGCGGATACCGATTTACGGGGATTCGAGGTGGTTTTCGATCGAGCGTGGGGCGACGCGCCTCATTTCGCTGCGCGTCGAAAGGCTTCCGAACCGTTGGCTGAGGATGGATCGGAGAAATAGGATCTGGTTTTAGTCTGGCTCCGACGGTTCACCCAGATAATCGAAACGATGATTACCACGTAGATAGAACCGCACATCCAGCCACTCGCTTCGATACCGTCGACGGCGATCCACGATTGGCTTGCCATGCGGTCGACGATCGAGTTTTGCCACTCTGTAACCGCATGGGTCGAGGCGTAGACCCACTCCCAACCGCTCGCCAAGTAGAGCAGCGAACCGCCGATAATGGTCGGTACGGTGAACCAGATCAGCGGATTGAGCAGCAGACCGGCGAATTGCAGTTGGCCGAAGTGGTACATGACGAGCGGAAAGGTGCCGATTTGTGCCGTGATTCCGACCAGCGTCAACGACCACAGCCAGCGTAGAACGGTCGACCGGGGCATCCAAAGCCGTCCGAGGGGTTGGTAGAGGGTGATGATGCCGACCATGGCGGCGAACGACAGCTGGAAACCGATGTGGTAGAGGGTGTATGGATTTCCGATCAGGATCAACAGGGCCGCGGCGCATAACGTATTGAGACTGTTGGTATAACGCGACAGCATCAACTCGATTTGCAGCAGCGAGAACATGACGACGGCCCGAATGACGGACGGCGAAAGTCCGGTCAGTACGGCGTAGCCGCACAACGAGAGGATAATCAATACCCCCAGCGCGACGTATCCGCGTCGGACGAGCCGCAGCCAGCCGAATAGTAGATTGAGGATCAGGAAGATAATGCCGACATGCAGTCCCGAAACCGAGAGCAGATGGGCCACGCCGCTCCGGGCGTAATGCTGGCGCAGCTGCGGGTCGATTTCCGATTGGTCGCCGATCGCCAACGCCTGCATAATCCCACCGGCGGCATCGTTTTTGGTGGAATCATGTAATAGCTTGTTACCCATCCTGTTGCGGAACGACTCGACGCGGGTGCTCCAAGTGGTATCGGTGTCGATGCGGACGACGCTCCAGGCAAAACATCGACCCGAAATGCCGCGTGTCCGGCGCATATACAGATCGTAACCGGTCGAGTCGGCCGCATAGAGCCGTCCGCGCAGCCGAACGAGATCTCCGATCCGCAAACGAGGATTGAGCCGGACCGAAGTGTCCACGAAAAGGTTGATTTTTAGCTCATTGAGCGGCATCCAATCGCCGCTGACGCTGTCGGCGAAGCAATACAAAGTCGCCGTGGAGCGTTCCCACCGTCCGCGAACCTGCGGAATGTTCTCCACGCGTCCTAAGAAAGTGAGTCGTTCGCCGTGGTGTTCCACCGCCGGGGTCGGATCGACCCGCTGCCACTCCGCCAAGCCTGTCCCCACGACGAAAAACAGACTCCAACCGCCCAACAGCCGTTGCCAGGAGGCGATCTGCCTAAAAAACAGGAGCTTTATCAAGATAATCACCCCCGAGAATCCGCCGAGCAAGAGACTCGAAACCTCGACCCCCCAAGCCGAACAGACCGCAATGCCGGCCATAAAAGCGATGGTCGGTTCCAGCAGCGGCGTATTCGCGCGGGTAAAACGTGCCAATGTCTTTTTAGCTATTGGTCAGATGGTTACAATCCAAACTCCGATACTGGATCGCTTCGGCGACATGGTCCACGCCGATCTCTTCCTCTCCCGCCAAGTCGGCGATGGTTCGAGCCACTTTCAGAATCCGGTCGTAGGCCCGTCCCGAAAGCCCCATCGTCTGCATGGCCTCTTGGACGAGCGAGATGCTTTCGTCGTCCAACCGACAGTATCGTTCCATCTGTTCCGGCGTCAGCATGGCATTGCAGTGGGTCTGATTCTCATACCCGTCCCGCTTCAAACGCCGGATCTGCCGCTCGCGCGCCGCTATCACCCGTTCCCGCACCTGCGCGCTCGTCTCCCCTTCACGCACTTGTCGCGTCATGCTCTCCACCGCCACCGGAATCACCTCGATCTGTATGTCGATCCGGTCCATCAGCGGCCCCGAAACTTTGCTCATATACCGCGCCTGTGCCGCCGGCGTACACGTGCAGACCTTCTCCGGATGGCTCCGATAGCCGCACGGGCAAGGATTCATCGCCGCAATCAACATGAAATTGGCTGGGTAATCGACGCTGTATTTCGCTCGTGAAATCGTGATTCGTTTTTCGTCGAGCGGTTGTCGAAGCACCTCCAAAGTCTTCCGGTTGAACTCCGGCAGTTCGTCCAAAAACAGAATCCCGTTATGTGCCAACGAGATCTCGCCCGGCTGCGGCGGCACGCTCCCGCCCACCAACGCCACCTCGGAGGTGATATGGTGCGGCGCCCGAAACGGCCGCGCCGTCAACAATCCCCCCGAATGGTTATCCCCCAGTTTTCCTGCCACGGAGTGTATCTTGGTGGTTTCCAGCGCCTCGGCCAGCGTCATCGGCGGCGTAATGGTCGGCATCCGCTTGGCCAGCATGCTCTTTCCCGCCCCCGGAGGACCGATCATCAGCACGTTGTGTCCCCCGGCCGCGGCAATCTCCAGTGCCCGTTTCACCTCACCCTGCCCCTTGACGTCGCGGAAATCGATCTCGAAGTCATCCAGGCGCGAAAAGTATTCTGCCCGTGTGTCGATCGCGGTCGGCTCCAGCTCCGACTCGCCGTTCAACAATCCGATCACCTGCATCAGATTCCGAACCCCGTATACCTTCAGGTTCTGTACCACGGCCGCCTCCCGCGCATTCGCTTCGGGCAGAATGATTCCCTCGAAACCCTCTTTCCAGGCCTGTACGGCGATCGGCAGCGCCCCCTTGACCGGAAGCAGCGTTCCGTCCAGCGAAAGTTCGCCGACCAGAATATACCGCTCCAACATCGGCTCGGCCGTTACCTGCTTCGAGGCGGCCAAAATCCCTACGGCGATCGGCAGATCGTAGTGCGACCCGACTTTCCGCATGTCGGCCGGCGCCATGTTGACCAGAATGTTGAACCCCGGCATCCGCAGACCGTTGTTCGCAAAAGCGGCTGTGATGCGTTGTTGGCTCTCCCGCACGGCATTGTCGGGCAGTCCGACGACCAAAAAACGGATCCCGGGCGAGAGGTTCACTTCGACGGTGATGGTTCGGGCGTCGATTCCTTCGACGGTGCTGCTGTAGGTTTTGACGAGCATGAGGGAACGTCTTGATTTACAAATTATTGATACATTCCACCCCGCCCATCGTCGCTTTCTTGATCTGTAGGGTTACCGGCTCGCCGCTGAAGAAGATATTCCCTCCGGTAACCGCCCGCGCGTCCAGCAGTTCATTGGCTCGCAACTGAATCTCGGCCCGCCCTGATACGGAAGCGGTTACGCTCCCGGCCGACAAGCCGAGGCTCTCGATCCGACTCCCCAGCCGCGCCTGGTAGCTGGCATACTCGGTGCTGCCGCTAACCCGGATGACGTTGTCCCCGCTGGTGTGGATCGTGATGTCGTTGCATTCGACCGCCAGCTCCATCCGTCCCGTCGAGCTCTCGGCCGATATGAAGAGGCTCGAACTTACGATCGGATCCTGGGCCAGGATCTCGCCGCCGGTCGCTATGATCCGATCTAACTC
>JAIDFC010000086.1 GCA_029054535.1 Rikenella sp.
CTCAATATGGATACTTTTCTGTTCGTTTCCTCGTTCCTCGTGCTGGTGGTCGGCATGATCGGATCGATCGTGCCCGCACTGCCCGGTGTACCGCTCGCTTATCTGAGCCTGTGGCTCGGACGCTGGAGCGGATACACGCCGTTCACCGACCGGTTCATGTGGATCATGGCCGGAGTGTCGCTCGTCGTCTTCCTCGCAGACTACTTTCTGCCGCCGCTGATCCTCAAAAAGTTCGGCGGAAGCAAGGCGGCTACCTGGGGGGCGATCATCGGGATGTTGCTCGGCGTGATCTTCACGCAGATCGGCATGATTATCGGGATGATCGTCGGCGCGTTTCTGGGCGAACTGGCCTACGCTCAAAGGTCCGGTTCCGATGCACTCCGGGCGGCTTTCGGGACATTTCTCGGCTTTCTGCTCGGCACGGGACTCAAACTGATGCTCTGCTTCTACGTGTTCTACGAGCTGATCGCGACCTGGTGGACGACGGCTCATTCGGCCGGATTCTAACAAAAGTAACCGGGGCTTCCTTCATACTCAGGAAGCCCCGGCTGCAATACCTCGATTCGTCAAACGGATTATTTTTTCGCTGTCGTAGTCGTATCCTGCTGCGCCCGATACTCGGCATTCAGCCCCGCCAAAAGTTCGTCCGTAATATTGAGCGACGGATCGGCAATCAACACCGTGTTCGCCCCCTGCGTACTGATAATCATGCTGTACTTCTTCTCCGCATTATATTTCCGCACGTACTGCATGATCGCCTCGCTAATCCGGTTCATCATCACGGCCTCTTCTTCCGCCAGCTCCTGCATCATCCGTTCGCGATATTCCAACACGGACTGTTGTTTTTTCTGCAACCCCGCTTCGATGTCCTGCGCCTGGAAGCGCGTAATCAACCCTTTCTGTGCCTTCTCCTGGTAATCGCGCATCTCGCGTTCCAAGCTCCGCCCCTTAGCCGTCAATTGATTCTGAGCCTTTTCGCTCTTGGCCGCGAACGCCTCCTGCAAATCCATCGCCAACCCATAGCCCCGCATCAGCGAGTCGATCTGCACGTAGACGATCTTACCATTATATTCGATCGCTTCAGTAGCAGCGGCCGCCTGAGTCGAATCGGTCGCTAATCCGTCAGCCGCCGGCGTCGCAGCCCCCTGATTCGAGCATCCGACCGCCATAACCGCAGCCGAAGCCGCTACGACCCAAGAGACGATGTTGAGTTTGGT
Organism: Rikenella sp.; assembly: GCA_029054535.1. Classification (GTDB taxonomy): domain Bacteria; phylum Bacteroidota; class Bacteroidia; order Bacteroidales; family Rikenellaceae; genus Rikenella. The sequence goes on from JAIDFC010000086.1 coordinate 1,218, forward strand.
TCTATTCATACTTTCCGATTAAAAAAATGATTGTTTGTTCGATTCTGAATACAAATATGGGAAAAATATCCGATGTCGCAGTCGGTTTTCCGGAAATCGGGCGGAAAAAGTTACCTTTGTCCGGAAACACAGGGACAGAAATCATGTACGAATACATCAAAGGGAAGATCGCCGAATTGACCCCGACCTATGTAGTGATCGAGGCCGGCGGAATCGGCTATTTGCTTCAGATCTCGCTCCAGACCTATACGGCGCTGAGCAGCGTGAACGAGGCCACGCTCCACATCCATCATATCGTGCGCGAGGATGCTCAGATCTTCTTCGGTTTCAGCCAACAGAAAGAACGAGAATTGTTCAGGCTGCTGCTCTCGGTATCGGGGATCGGCGCCAATACGGCGCGGATCATGCTCTCGTCATACGGGGTGGAGGACCTGGTGCAGATCATCGCCACGGGGAATGTCGGGGCCTTGAAGAGCGTCAAGGGGATCGGTGCCAAGACGGCCGAACGGGCCATCGTCGACCTGAAAAACAAGGTCTTGAATGTGGCGGCGGTGTCGGATTCGACGCCCGGCATCTTTGCTGAAGTTACCGAAAATATCGACGAGGCGATCTCGGCGCTCTCGATCCTGGGCTATCCGAAATCGGCCTGCGAAAAGATCGTCAAGGCGATTTGCCGCGAAAATCCGTCTCTGACGGCCGAAGCGATTATCCGTCAGGCACTGACTCAATTATAGTCGATATCATAGCGTCTCTCTCGGACGGCGGCCGCCTCGGGTAAGAAGTTTGGTTATTCCGAATCGACTCCTTATTTTTGTACCGAAGACCGAAAAACCGAAGCGTTTTGTAATCCTTATCGGAGGGTATTACAACGAAACAATAGTTGTGATGCCGGATAAGATGACTGGGTAAAACCAATCCTCTTGTCCGGCATCTTTTTTTATGTCCGATCGAACTGAAATTTTTAAGCCTTATGATGAAAGATGCTTTGAATTTGAGCCATGAAAACGTCGGAAAACTGTTTCGCCAGTACTTCTTTCCGACCCTGCTGGGCATGCTCGGCATGTCGGCCGTAACGGCCGTCGACGGTATCTTCGTCGGCCACAGTGTCGGTAGCGACGGCATCGCGGCGATCAACATTCTGGTTCCGGTATTGATGCTGGCCACAGGGATCGGCCTGATGGTCGGCGTTGGCTGTTCGGTAGTTGCATCGATCCACCTCTCCCGAGGCCGCCTGAAGACGGCTCGGCTGAATGTAACGCAGGCCTTGCTGTTCGTAACGGTCGTCATCGCAGTAGTGATTGCTGCGATGGTGGCATTTCCCGGGCCCGCGGCTCGGGTGCTCGGAGCATCGGACCATCTGTTGCCGCTGGTCGGAGAGTACCTGCTATGGAACGTTCCCTCCTGGATTTTCTTGATGTGGACCGCTGTTGCGCTCTTCATCATTCGGTTGGACGGGGCGCCGAAGTTGGCCATGACATGCAGTTTGGTTGCGGCCGGTCTGAATGTGATTCTCGACTGGCTTTTCATGTTCCCGCTCGGGTGGGGATTGATGGGAGCGGCGTTCGCCACCTCGATCAGTACCGTTGCCGGTGGAACGATCGCCATGTTCTATCTGACGTTCCGTGCCCGAACGCTGCGTCTGGTCCGGCCGAAAGCGAGCCGGAAAAGCCTCCGGCTGACCCTCCGCAACCTCGGTTACCAGTGTCGAATCGGTTCGTCGGCCCTGCTGGGCGAGGCGACGATGGCCGTGCTGATGTTCATGGGGAATCGGGTCTTCATGCGCTACCTCGGGGACGACGGCGTGGGGGCGTTCGGCATCGTATGTTATTACACCCCCTTTATCTTCATGGTGGGCAATGCCATCGCCAAGTCGGCACAACCGATCATCAGCTACAATTTCGGGGCGGGCGTCGGGAGGCGAACGAGAGAGACCGAAAAGATCGCTCTGCTGACCGCATTGGCCTGCGGTCTGACGACCACCGCCGTATTCAGCCTCTGGCCCGATTCGCTGGTCGGGCTGTTCGTCGCCCCGAACAGCCCGGCCGCCGGGATGGCAATCGCCGGTTTTCCCTATTTCGCTACGGGTTTCATCGCTTTCCTCTTCAACCTCACAGCCGTCGGGTATTTCCAGAGCGTCGAACGAATCCGAGCCGCCACCGTTTTCGCACTCCTACGCGGTTTTCTGCTGCTCGTTCCGAGCTTTCTGGCGCTACCCGCATGGTGGGGGACCCGTGGCATCTGGCTCGCTATGCCGGTGGCCGAAAGCCTGACAATGCTCCTGATCGTCGGTTTCTACTTCGTCGTGCGACACCGGGAACGAAACCGTGGAGGCGACAGTCGGACGCCCCCGGCCGCCTATTGCGAAATCCAGATTAATTCGGTATTTTCGCCCAGTATTTTGCGTGCACGAAATCGGTGCCGAAATGCCGAAACCTAATCACCAGCGTGATGGACAATATCTATCTATTCGTCTTAGTGATCCTAATGGCGTTTGCCGTCTCGGCCCTGATCGTCGGGGTATCGAACGACGCCGTCAATTTCCTGAACTCCGCACTCGGCTCGAAAGCGGCTCCGCGGTACGTCATCCTAATCGTCGCCTCGGCGGGGATCATCCTCGGCTCCATTTTCTCCAGCGGTATGATGGAAGTGGCTCGCCGGGGTGTTTTTTATCCCGAGAACTTCTACTTCCACGAGATGATGATGATCTTCCTGACCGTCATGTTCACCAACGTCATCTTGCTGGACTTGTTCAATACCTTCGGGCTGCCCACGTCGACCACCGTGTCGCTGGTGTTCGGCTTGTTGGGGTCGGCCGTGGCGGTGGCGATGGTGAAAATTTGGGGGACGGAGGCGGAGACGCTGGGCGATCTGCCGAACTACATCAACTCGGGGAAAGCCCTCGGAATTATTTCCGGGATTCTGGTCTCGGTCATCATCGCGTTTATTACCGGGACGGTGGTGATGTACGTTACACGGGTGATCTTCTCGTTCCACTACCACCGGGCTTTTCGATATGTCGGGCCGCTGTGGTGCGGGATCGCGCTGACGGCGATCTCCTATTTCGCCATCTTCAAAGGGTTGAAAGACACGCCGTTGATGCCGAAAGAGTTGATGGACTGGATGAATGCGCATACAGGGTTGATGATGCTTTACTGTTTCATTGGCTGGACGATTCTGATGAGCTTGATCCAATACCTGTTGCGAATCAACATCCTGAAACTGACGGTGTTGGCGGGAACGCTGTCGCTGGCCCTGGCTTTTGCGGGAAACGACCTCGTGAACTTCATCGGGGTTTCGGTGGCGGGGTACGACTCGTATAACATCGCAGCGGAAGCGGCGGCACGAGGGGTCGACGTCTCGACGCTGAAAATGGGGGCGTTGGACGGTGCGGTGGCGGCTAACCCGGTGATGCTGTTTCTCGGCGGGCTGGTGATGGTAACGACGATCTGGCTGTCGAAAAAAGCCCGATCGGTGTCGGATACGGAACTCAACCTGGCCCGGCAGGACGACGGGGCGGAACGATTCGGATCGACTTCGCTGTCGAGAGCTTTGGTGCGCGGAGCGGTGAACTTCAACAAAAACTTCACGAAATATGTGCCGCAACGGGTACAACGGTTCATCGAGCGTCGTTTTGAACCGATGGTGATCCTCGAGGCGACGGCTGAAGAGCGAGCACCGTTCGACCTGATTCGGGCGACAGTTAATCTGGCCGTGGCTTCGATCTTGATTGCTTCGGCCACTTCGCTGCAATTGCCGCTCTCGACCACTTATGTTACTTTCATGGTGGCGATGGGGTCATCGCTGGCCGACCGGGCGTGGGGGAGGGACAGTGCGGTGTATCGAATTACGGGGGTTTTGACTGTGATTTCGGGATGGTTCCTGACGGCGGCGGTGGCTTTCACGGTGGCTTTCATTGTCGGGATGGTGCTCATGTACGGCGGAGATATCGCGATCTATGGGTTGGCAGGAGTGTGCGCTTTCATCCTGTTTCAGAGCAAGGTACTCTTCTCGCGGCGGCAGAAAAAGGCGGCTGCCCGCGAAGCGATGTACAAAACCGACGGGCGAGAACTGAATATCATCGATGAATCGACACAGGAGATTTGCAACGCGATGCAGACCATGACCAAATTGTACAGCGACACGCTGGACGGCTTGGCCCATGAAGACCGTCGCAAATTGAAAGACACGATGCGCGCGGCGGAACAGATGTACCAGGAGGCTCATGAACGGAAATATCGTCTGCTGCCGATCTTGCGGAAACTGGAAGCCAACAATATCGATACGGGACACTACTATGTCCAGGTGGCAGACTATGTGAACGAGGTGGCCAAGGCCTTGGTGCATATCACGCGACCGAGCTTCGAACACATCGACAACAATCACGAGAGTCTGAGCGCGGATCAGTTGGCTGATTTGCAGGATATCAACAAACGGGTTTCGGCAATTTACGACGAAATCATCCGGATGTTGCAAACCAAGGACTTCAGTAAGCTGGACGAAGCGTTGATGCACCGGGATCAATTGTTCGAGACACTGGCCAAAGCGATTAAGAATCAGATTTATCGGGTGCGCGACAACGCCTCGAGTTCGCGCAGCAGTATGCTCTACCTGGATATTATCACTGAGACCAAAACGATGGTACTCCAGTCTCGGAATTTGCTTAAGGCTCAGAAACATTTCCTTTCCACGGAAGAGGAGATTTAGAATTTAAAATTACAGAGCCGTTTTTCAACCATGCGCGGCCTGCTCATAGTTTTATGGGCAGGCCGCGCACGTTATATTTAGAGTGGGTAGAGGAGGGTAGTCATGTTATTGTCAAGAGGTATCGGAGCCCTCCATTACGGACAAGTTATCGCGCAAAGAGAAGATGGCTGATCGCGCACAAAGCCACGAAAAGTGTGCATTGGGCACGAGAGGGAACAGGAGCTACATGAAAAACCGCAAGCCTCTGCTTTTTCTTACCCCACAAGAAGGATTCAAAAGATCCCTATTCTGAGAGCCCATGTACAATCCCGTCGAAACGAACCCGACGATTTCCTATTTACCAGCCCTGTCAATTATTTGGTGATCGAGCGCTCTCCGTAAGGCATCCATGCGATCTTCGGCATATAGATTTATCGCTCAGATTTCTTCAGGAGCAGCATTTCAATGCCAATAAATATAAATGAAAACTCTCTCTTTTTCGCGTGCATAACATGCAACAGCGAAAAGAGAGAGTTCAGAAATTTTCTCGTTCCCTTCTTCCTTCAGAATTTGTTTACCCCTCAGCCCCTCTGTATCTGAGCCCCGCCCTCGTCAAAATTAGAGAACTACCCAATCGGCAGCGGTTCTCCCGCTTCCACCTCCGCCCACTCTTCGATAGTCGGCGTAAAAGTGATCGGCGAATGCGCATCGCTATCCGTATCGATATTCACGTCATACAGATATGATTCGCCGTTATTAGCCACCAAAGGCAACTTCCCGGTAAAAGTTTTTCCCTCTTGTCCCGGCACGTCGGTAACCGTAACATCCAAGTCCATCTGTTCCCCCGCCGGAATCAAGATATTGGTCTTCGCCCCGCTACAATCCTCGAGCGAAACGGTCTTATCCCCATCTTTAAGGGTCATCTTTCCGGTCTGCATATCCAACATCCCTTTCGCATAGAATCCACTGACCGTCAACTGCACCCCCGTAGAAGGACTCACCACCGTTCCATCTTCTTTCATCTTGATTGTGAAACCGATCTGCGCTCCGCTATGGTAGAACTTGAGCGTCGCCGACGTCTGCTTCGCCTTCGCGAGCACCCCTGAAGTCTTCGCCCACAGCACGTCATCGCCATGGTTCACCGGAATGGCCCGGACGTTCCCCACATTCCCCGCCTCCGTTCTCCCCGCTTCCAAGTCGTCATCGCTCATCCGCGGCGCATAGGCATAAATATCGTACGTATTCCCCGTCCGCAACGTAACATCTCCATCGTCGATATTGATATTTCCCGCCCCATCCGACGTAAACGCCACGTTTTTCCAATCCGTGGTAGAAAAATCGGTCGTCATACCATCTTGTCCCCCCGTCGCCAAGACATAGACCCCCAATTCCATCGCCGGCAGTTGCTGCTCCGCCCCCGCCTTGGACCCAACAGCCGACGCCCACGCCTTCTGTCCCATCGCCTCGTCGAAAGCCACCTGACCATTCAACACCAAGACAGACTGTCCCTCAGAGAAATCAACAACATGCTTCTCCGAGCAACTACTTGCCATCAAAAGCATTCCTGTCGCCAGCGCAACGAATGTTTTCATAGTATCCCAACAGCTATTTAACATTAAAACAGAGACTCTCTCTCCTACATATTTTCTTCTTTCCTGCACATATAAAAGCACACTCGCGAAAAGAAGAGAGAAGTACCTTCCCCTGTATATTTATTTAGTTATTGACATCCATATTCCCGGTCTTTTCCTCCCACGGCACCAACCCCGCCGTCAGCCCGAGTTCCGAATTACGGTCGATCACCGTTACCTTGATCTCAGTCGAAGTCCCCGGCAGGAAAGTCCGTTTAACCGATCCCACGTACGTTCCCGCATTTGCCGATCCTTCCGGCACTGTAACCTGTACTTTCAATTCCATCTCTCCCTCGAGCGGCAAGAAACAAATCGCCTGTCCCATTTGATTCAGTTCGATCGTCTCGTCTTTCATCCCCGGCGTAATTTTCCCCGTCGCCAAGTCCAACGTCCCGTCCTTATAGAAACCCGTTACTTTGATCGTCGCTCCGGTAATGTCCGGTTCACTGGCCGCATCCGCAACCACCTGGAATTCAACTTTCGCCGCTTTGTGTTCGAACTCCAGATCGACCGTATGCGTCTTATCGTTCGGCTTCTGATCCCCAGTTTTCGCCCACAGCACATCCACCCCGTGTCCCACCGCGATCTGCGAAGAACCTTCAGCTGTCAAACCTTCAACATACGGACTGTACGAATAAACGTCGTAAAGGTATCCCGTCGTGAGAATAATCGGCAACCCCGACGGATCCTCATTCTGATAATCCAATCCCCCCTGAGCATTCGCGATATGTTTCAGGTTCGGCCATTTCTGAGCCGTCGTGGTAGTCTCCTCACTGGTTCGATCCACAATATGCACCCCGACTACCGTCCCCTCCGACAATCGTTCGGCATTGACTTTGGTGTCGATCGTCTTCGCTTGCAACATCAACCGGCACGGTTCCCCTTCCGGCAGCAAATCGGCCAACGCTTTCTCTTTGGCACAACTGCTCATTCCGGCAGCCAACACAACCGCTACAGCAGCTGTCGTCGTCCCCAACCATGTAATCCTTTTCATATTCGGTTCAGTACTTTTTAATTTCACGTTAATTTACCGCCTTGAGAAAGATCTCACTATTTCCTCAAAAGTGCGCCCTTCACCATTAATTCAACTACTCTAACGGCACCCCTCCAGGACGATTATCGACGTTCATTCCGTCAGAAGTAACCTCCCAACCTTTCACCGTAACCTGGAACCCGGCCTCGCTGGTAGCCGACACTTCCACGTCGATATCGATGTCGATATCTCCCCCCGCCGTACCACCACCCAAATCCACCTCGGTATCCTTTTGAATAGTCTGCGAGTTGTTTCCGTCGCCATTAAATTCGACCCACAACTTCACCAGATTTTTCGCCACCGCTCCCGTCGCATCCTTCGCATTGACGCCGAACACCAACACACTGCCCGAATACATCGACAGATCGGTTTCCGACCGCTTGGGCGTAAATCCCACGATGGAAGCATATCCATCTTGGCAATCATGCGAAGCCAACCTCACCGACGGAGCCACCCCGGTCAACGCCGCAGTCACTTTAGTCACCTTATCCACATCCCCTGACACTCGGAAATTGAGGTCCAGTTTCCGCACCAACGGCTCCGGAACAAGCGTCCGCCGTACCGTATCTTCTTTCTTAATCACCAGTTCGGTAATCGACGCACTATACAACCACCCCGGTTGTTGAATCCAAGATTCCGTAGCCCCATCCGCTTTAGGAGTTATCCCGCTCGTCGGCAAAGCATACGCATACGCTTTGTCGAAATCTTCCAACCCGGAAAACCGAACTCCATCGACCGTATCATTCCACGAGAGCACTTTATACGTCCCCGAAGCCAAGTTTCCTTCAAATTTTCCATTTTCGATCACTTCGGGTTTCACGGTTCCGTCCTCTCCATAGAGATAAACGGTCATCGCCTGCGGAATCGCTTGTCCCTGAGCCACGTTCCGCCAGTCGAAGTCTATCATCACTGTTCCTTCATCCGGTTTTACCCACAGTTCCCGTTTGACGCAGGAAGAGGCGAGTAGCGCGGTAGCGGCAAAAGCTGCGCATACGGCGACACCTCCTTTTAGGCCCGATTTTCCGAAATGTAATATCTCACCCATGATGTTTGCGTTTCCCAAATCTCTAATATACTAAGCCTCTCCGAATAGAGTAGAGGTAGTTTGTGTATGCCCTGAATTATCTACCCAGTCCGAACCGATAAACGAGCGAAACTTTCGCCCCGGTCAAGCCGAAATAGTCTTTCGTGTGAGACGATTTATAGATATAATGCGAACTCGGCGCATCATAATAGTATCGGTCGTATTTTCCGGCATGAATCCAACCGCCGCGCACCCCGATTTCCATCCCGAAGTGGCGGGTGAAAGGCAGGTAAGCCCCCAACGAAAGCCCGGCTCCGAAGTAATCGCCCGTATTCCCGGTATCCTGGTCTTTGAACATGTAGTCGAACTGTCCGAGATGCCCGTAAACCCCGAGATAGAGTCCACGATATTCTCCCACCCGACGAGCAAACCAGTAGCGCACTTCCGGACTAATTTCATTGACCGCAAAATGCTTCTTGTACAAGTTCATATTCCAATTGGAATAGACCCCCTCGATCGAAGCCGACCACCGTTCAGCGAAATAAAACTCTGCTTCCAAGTTCGCCGCCACAGCGGTCCAGTAAGCCAAGTTGGTCTTCGCCGCCACCAACGGACGAACCAAAACCATCGGCTCGCGAAGCGCCTTAACCGGTTTCACCGGTTTTACTTTCGGTTCTTTCGCCGGTTTTACCTTTTCGACTTTGGTCTGTTCGGTCTCCTGCGCTTCAACCTCAGTATCCTCGCCGCCGGTAGTAGTAACGACTTCGAAAGCAACGACTTCGCGTTTCGGTTTGATTTCCGGTTGCGGCTGTGCTTCAACCTGTTGCTGCGGTTCCTGCGGTTGTTGCGGTTTCACCTCCGAAACCGTCGTTTGTGCCCGCCCAGTCGCTTCTTCAAACAACATACGCCGAATCAAATCGTCGATATCCGAATCGCGTTCCGCCGGACACGGTTCTTCTTCCGTAATCACCGGAGTTTCAGGTTGTTTCACCGGTTTTTGTTGTTCGGCAACTACCGGCGCCGCTTGTACCTGCGCCTGCGTCGTCGGCTGAACTTCAGTCGTCATCGGAATGATCGGCGCCCGTTCGTTCATATTAATAGTCGCCGCCAAAGAATCGATATAGCGTTGCAGTTCCGAATCGACCACACCCTGTCCCTGTTGCGGTTTCGGTTGTGTTTGCGGCACGTATTGTTGCCCCTGCTGAGCAGGATGCTGCTGCTGCTGCGGTTCCTGCGGTTGTTCAATCGGTCGCTGTTGTTGCTGCAATTGCTGCTGTTGCAATTGTTGTTGTAGTTGCTGTACCTGTTGTTGCAGCACCTGAACCTGCTGTTGCAGCACCTGTTGTTCCGCATTCGCAGCCCCCGTAGTTTCCTGAGTTTTTTTCGTTTCGGTCTGCTGCGGTTGCTGCGTCTGCCGATCCGGTGTAGCAGTTACAGGGTGCTGCGGGAAGACATTCGTATGATCGCCCGTCGTACTCTCCGGCGCCACTACGGTCGAAATAGATTTCTGAGCCGTAGCATCCTGTTTAGCCGCCGTCGACCGCCCGAAGACATCGGTATCTCCATTTCCGAACGGCGATATATAACGTTGTTCTTCGCCCCCGATTCCTCTATTCCGCACCGTCCGTCCAGCGTCCGCCGTCAGCATCCCGTTCATATAAATCGTCACGTTCACCCGTTTCAGCAGGTCGAACATTTGCTGCGGCATCATAATATTGTTCTTCATCACCACATTCCCGGTAACGACCACCGCTTGTCGCAGTTGCGATTTCCGAATAATCGGTTCGATATACGCCTTCACAGCATCGATCCGCCGTTCGGCCACCTCTACATTCCCCAACTGATCGGCCGACGAAGCGTACGAAGCGACGACGATCGAATCGATATGCGCCGCGGAACTCCCCGCCAACTGTTGAATAAGTTTGTCGAATTGCGTCATCGCGGCAGCATTCCCGCCGTAGCGTTCCGAGAGTTCCGAACTCCCCAGAGAGAACGTAAAAGCAACCACCTGTTTTTGCGGCGCTCCGAGATCCGAAACCTGTGCTTTGGCCTGTCCGCCGATCCCTCCGAGGGTGCACACGAACAAGCCGACGATCAAAGCCGCCCACTGTCCTTTACTGACTTTTGTGATTGATCTTCTGCGTTTTGCAAAGCCCATATCCGTCCAAATATTATATCCCGCTGCACGAGCGGATGATATTTCACGCGGCTAAGGTAGTAAATATTCATTCAGTATTCAAATCATTTTTGTCAGATTTTATTTCGGAAACGGTTGTTTTTTATTCTGCCGGTCGACCGGTAGAGCGTCTGACACGCTCCGAATTCCCTTACGGAACGTAAAAACAGGACGGATCATTGCCTGACAATTATCCGAAAAACTGAAATCGATATCAAAAGGCCCTTTTAGCGATAAAAATATTTCGCCCTCTCCGAAATCGATTTTTCGAAGAGGGCTGATAAAAAATAATCCTATAATAGATAATACTTTAATATAACTAATACGAGGGAACTCTTTTCTTATTGACGATAGGTTAGTAAAACACCCTTTTCGAACTTTTCGATCACATGGCCCACGAAGGACGCGATTCGACCTCGTCGGTCGCTCCCGCCAGCGCGTTGTCGTATCGCAAGCCGTTCTCTTCGATGAACTCCAGACACCATTGCTGATAGGCCATCAGAGACTCCAAGTAGGCGGCCAATGCGAATTTGAGATTCAGCAGGCTTTCCAATTGGTCCGAATCGGTCATATCGTCGGACGAGAAACAGTGGTTATCGATCTCGGCCACGAAACTCAGCAGCATCTGACGGTAGAGGAACAACCGATAGCGGGTCTCAGTTCCGGCCAAGGCCTCCGGACCGGAGTCGGTCAAGAACGCGTGCAACAGGTCGAGCTTCTCATCCTCCTGGTCGAAAGCGCCCAAGAGTTCGACCATGGCTTCGAACCGCTCGTCGATCTGGTAGGCTTTCATCTTGGGGGCGGTGAAGGTTTCTCGGGGCAGGTATTCTCCGTCAACCGCATTCAACAGGCCGCAACTTTTTTCGACCGAACGGCTGAAAAAATAGAAGGAACGGTCGTAGTCGCCACGGTTATAACACTGAATCGCTTCGGCCAGCTGTTCCCGAGCTGCTCGGAGGGCAGAACTGTTTACCTGATTGAAAATCGTTGCACACATATGGTTTGGGGTTTTAGCAGTTATCAATCGTTTCATTTTTTCGATGTTTACCCGTAGCAAATCAATTACCGTGCCATTTCGGCTATTTCATTGAAAAAACTTATCCGATTTTTCACTAAAACCTGTAATTCAATTACTTACATGAAAGAAAATTTTTAGTCTCGTTCATAGATTCGAACACACGCGAGCTGAATCACTCTACTATTATTTTAAGGAGATAGTTCCTTAACCTGCAATCGGGGCTTTTTTGCCGGCAGATCCCGTCCGAATGGCCAATAAACCGCTCGATGGTCGCGGCTCCGGGCTTCCGCAGCCACGGCTCCGGTACGTTGTGTACCATCGGCGATAACGGATACAGCTGGGCGTCGACGATTCCTTTAGAGGAGTAGTAATACCTAATTACTTCAGTTGCGATATTTTTCTCTCCCGGCAGGCCAGGTTGGAGTGCCCAGCGGCACCGTTGCCTCCAGGAATAGAGAGAAAGCCGCAGTCAATAGCCTCCAAAAAAAACTACAACAAAAGCCCCTACGGAGCCATCGGGCGAATCAGGAGGCCTGTCTGCAAAAAACAAAACGACGGAGAAAACCTATAACAAATCAGGCCGAACACCAGAAATCACCGCACAAACATTTCGCAAAGTAAGAAAGAAATAAAAAAGCCTCTCGGAAAGAGAGGCTTATCGAAAGAAGCGGTGCGGACGAGACTCGAACTCGCGACCCCCTGCGTGACAGGCAGGTATTCTAACCAGCTGAACTACCGCACCAACACTTACTATACACTGTGTGCATCCCCCGATTGCGAGTGCAAATATAGAACCCTTTCGGCAAACTTGCAAACCGGAGGCGAATATTTTTCGATAAAATCCGCAGATCGCCAAAATCGGCAGCAGATCACCTCACCCGAAAAGTGGCCAACACCCCTTTGTGATCCGTCGGCCAGTTGTCCGTCGCAGGCAACAGGAACGGATCCCGAGACGTTTCCACCATCCGTTCGCCGCGCCGCACCGACCCACGAGGACCGAAAATCGTAACATCCCTCAATTTCAACCGACGGTCCGGACGGTAGAAGATGAAATCGATCCGCTCCCGTTCGTCCGCTTTGGGCGCCCAGAGCAACTGGCTCATCTTCGCCCCCGGACAATCCGCCGGGTAGGTGTATCCCGGATGCGTCGTCGGATCCGGAAACTTCACCCGATAGGCATCCGCATAACCCGCCTCTTCCAGGAGCGTCGTTACGGTCCACGGAACCACCATCCCGCGATGATCCGCGCTGTCCCGAGTCGCCTCCGTCCAATCCAGGTGCGACGGCTCGTTGAAATCCCCTGCCAGAAAAATCAAATTACCCGCCGCCGCATCCCGTGCCGCATCGGCTATAAACAGCCGAATCGCATCGTCCCGCTGCGAAGCGACATTATCGGCCAAAATGCTCGCCAGATCGGTATCCGGCTCCGGCAGCTCCTCCCACGTACTCCCATCGTACCCCCGCACCCGATAGTAAGCACAATTCCGATAGTCCAGATGAGTCGTATAAACGCTCACCCGTTGCCCTTCAGGCAATGTCGCCACCAATTTGTACATACTTCCGTGGTCGTCGCACTCCGGGAAGATCGTCGTACTGTCCGTGATCGGAAAGCGACTCAAAAGTCCCGAATCTTTACTTTTGAACGAATAGTAGGTCTTGCCTTTCGCCCGCAACGACTCCGCCATCCGGTCGCAAAGCCTCGTTCCGTTGTAGTTGCGCACCTCGCTCAGCATCACGAAATCGGCATCGGCATAAGCGATCTCGTCAATCATCGCCTCGTAGCCGCCCGGAACCGAAGTCCCCTCCTGCCAGATGTTGAGTTGCAGGACCTTGATCTCCCGCGCTGCCACACTTCCGATCGCCAGCCACAAACCGACGATCCAAACACCCAGTTTTCTCATTCTATACATATATTATAGTAGTTTTCCATTCTACGCCTCTGCGACAAGATGTTCGACCAGCACTTTCAACCCGATCAAGATCAAAATCGCGCCTCCGAGCAGTTCGGCCCATTCGCCGAGCCTCCCACGGCTCCTCCGTCCGAGGTACAGCCCCGTCAGCGACGAGACAAGCGTTACCGCGGCGATCACGAAGACCGCCGCCAACATATTGATCCATTGCGAATCGACCGGCAGGATCGTCAGCGGCAGCAACGCCATCGCGATTCCCGCCACCAACGCATCGATACTCGTCGCCAGCCCCAGCATCACGTTCCGACCCAGCGCAAACGGGTTTCCTTGCATCTGGTCCTCTTCTTCCGGCTCTTCGAACGACTCCCGAATCATCCTCCCGCCCAAAAAGAGCAGCAAAACAAAGGCGATCCAATGGTCGTACGCCTCGATGACCGTCCGAAACCGGGTCGCGAGCATCCAGCCTACCAACGGCGTCAACCCCTGACATCCCCCCAATACGGCGGCGAAGCGGAACAACCGTCGCCGGTTACAGGCGCAACAAGCCATGCCGCACGAAAGCGACACGGCGAACGAGTCGAAACAGAGTCCGACGGCGAACACGAAAAGCGTGATAAAGTCCACCCGAACAAAAGAGATTTTGAGGCTGCTAATTTAGAGATAATTCCGCGAACTCCGCACGCTCGGGGCGCGGCGCTACGCCCCGTCGCTCCCTCGGACCATTCGAGCCGGAGAATCGGGTAGGGGAGTCCCTCGCCGTCGACCGCCGTTCGTCCCGTCTGCCGGAACCCCATCCGCAGGTAGAACCCCACGGCCTGTTCATTCTGCTCGTTGACCTCCACGCGTCGACATCCCAACGTCCGCACCGCATGCAATACCAACTCTCGCCCGATTCCCCGTCCTCGTTCGGCCGGAGCCACGAACAACATCTCGATCCCCGCGTCGGCCGTCCCCAAGAATGCCACGATACGCCCATCC
>JAIDFC010000087.1 GCA_029054535.1 Rikenella sp.
GCAGAGAAAGAACAGTCGCCCGCCCGCCTAAGAAGGAATTTCAAAAGTTTCGCTTGTGGCGAAATCTTTATGAAATTTCTTCTTAGGCGGGCGACGTGCAAAGAATCTTTGGGTCGAACGCCCGGGAGGAACTGCAATTTTTGACGCGCAAGCGGCATAATTGCGGGCCTCCCGAGGGGGAGGCGTTCGGCCCGCGCGCCCTTTGGGCGCGGTTTGATGCGAAGAAAGAACCATAACGGAGCCTGTCCTTTGTGTCGCTGCCAGCGGACGAGCGGGTGAACGGATGTGAATAAAGCTCGCGCCGTTGGGGGAGGCGTTCGGCCCGCGCGATCTCCGATCGCGGTTTGATGCGAGGAGAGAACCATAACAAAGCCGTGTTTTTCGAGTCGCCCCAGCGGCAGAGCCGCTCTGGGGGAGGCGACAGGCCGAAGAGGCGCAGCAGGATGGCTTCCGGCAGCGAAGTTCCGAATCGGAGTGGGCCACTTAAGAATGCCCATCCCCCCTCCCCAAGAAACAGAATATTTCCGAATGGTCTCTAAAAACCATAACAGAATCGGAACCCCGACCCGTCAAACACTCGGAATAAAAAGAGCCGGCGAAATTGCCGGCTCATCGGTCAGGCCCTCGGTCCCTTCGGAGTAAAGAGATGCGAGGAGATTTAGATCGGTCTCAACAGAACCGTCCGTTCGATGCGGTCGGAACTCCCGGCTGTCGGGGCGAGATTCGCTTGGTGCGATGCGGAAGTCGGTATGTTCTCGCTTGCCGCCAAACGCATATTGAACGTGTACTTGTATCCTCGTTTGAGTCCGTCCGGGGCACTCCCCTGATAGTAACGCCCTCCGACTCGAACCGTCAGAATCGGTCGACTGTTCTCGTAAGCGAAAAACCGATATTGATTATCGGCATTCGGTTCGACTGCCGGGTTGAAATTCGTCGCCAACGGCGGTACCGCACTCTCCGTCGCCGAAGAGAACCAATACCCCCAGGTGCTGAACCCTCCGATATTGATCTGTTCGATCGTTCGATCCGCCGTCCAGGTCGTATCGAAAACCACATTGAACGTAATCTGTGCCGTTACGTGCGCCAGGTTGACCGCCACCTGGTTCGGTCCGAATGTGAGATCGCGAACCGTAACGCCGCTCAAGGGCGGTTGGACCCCATCGATGCCGAAGACTCGCGTTCCGGCCGTATCTTTCCGATTGATGAACTCCTGTTCGTCGCCCTCGAATTCGGCCAGGTTTTGGGAGCTGTTGGCCACGACATAGATTCTCGCCGAGGGGTAGTAATCCCGAAGGAGCGCATCGGGAGGCATCACCCGAAACGCATAAGTCGGATCGATCGGTTGCGAAATACGTTCCGTGAAAAGCAACTGTCCACTGTTGTCGAATCCTGCGACGAAAAGGCTGTCGATCAGGCCGGTCATCGATTCCGCACTGATTCCCCCGGTCGGGAGTTCGATGTGCGGCAATGAGAGCGTGATGTCCAGGGCCGCCGACGGTTGGATGATCGTCAACAGAGCCGTATAGTCTCCGGTCGCCGTACTGATGCGAACCGTGGCCATCCGTTCCTCCATCGTGCGATTGGTCGAGAGTACGAAAGCCAACGAATCGAATCGATCGCCGGACGACAACGTCGGTTCGTCCAGCCATCCGTTTCCCTGTTCGACCTCGGTTCGGTAGACCCGACCCGCCGGCAACTTCACGACCAGCGTATCCTGCACGACACCGGTCCGATAGATCGACTCGCCGTCCGGCAGAGAACCGTCGCCCGGTTGAGTGAGCGTGATGCTCCGCTCTTCGCTGCCGGTCAGCAGGCGGATATAAGCGGTCCGCTCGATCGGTGTACGGTTTTCGTCCGCATCGATCGTCAGCGTTACCGTCCCGGCTTCGCCGCTCAGGGGCGAGACGTGCACCCAATCGTCGGCTGCTTTGGTATCCGAGAGCTCGATGTGCCACGGGGCAGTGGTTGTAAAAGTAGCAGTCGTGTGTTGCTCGCCGCCCGCCGAATTCTCCGGCAGGACAATCGTCGGCGTCTCGACCGTAACGTCGGTCAGTACCTCGTCGATCGGCTTCGTACTGCACGAACATAACCATAAAAGTCCGCTGAGTAAAGCTATTCTTGCATTCATAACAAACCGATATTTTTTAATAATAAATAGTTCAACGGATCGAGACCCTCCGGAGAGGGGCGCTTCCATGAGGAGGCTATCGCAAAAAGCGTTCCAAGAAATTTCGAGACGCGAAGTGTCAAAGAAAAATCGAAATCCAACAATTCGGATGTATTTTTAACAAAACCGTCGGTTTTTCATCATCTCCTATGGGTCGATTCCCAAAAAAGCCGTACTATTGCGTACGGATCGAACAAAAATCTATCTTTCATGGAGATTAAAAGAAGCGGCGCCGCGCTGTCGAAGATCGTGCAGATCGGCGAGAAACTCAAGAGACTGTCGGCCGAGAGCGGACAAGAATACCTGCCCCTGAATCGCGGGGTGAACGCCGTGGTGAATATCGACCTGCGCGAGGTGGTCGCCAACATGGATTTCAACTCGAACGACATCCAGGTCTACCCTCCGGGACCGGGTTTTCCGGCTTTGCGACAGGCCATCAACGACGAGTACTTCGGCGGGAGATCCTCGCCGGATCGGATCCTGATCACGGCCGGGGGGATGAACGCCCTCGATCTGGTGGTACAAACGGTAGGGATGGGGAAACTCTACCTGCCGGTCTATTACTGGGGTTGCTACTTCCAGATGCTGACCGTGCGCGGGGTCGGAAATGCGGAATACATGGCCCAGAGCGACCTCGAGGGGATGATTCCGGAGCTCCGGGGGAATGCGGTGTTGATCTGCGACCCGGGGAATCCGCTGGGCGAGAAATACGACGACGAGGAGCAGCTCGCGCTGATCCGGAAGCTTAACGACGCGGGTATCACCGTCTTTTTCGACAGCCCCTACCGGCGGATCTTCCACGACCGGACGGACGACTACTACCAGCGGCTCATGGAGCTCGAAAACGTGATTATCACCGAGAGCTTCAGCAAGTCGGTGGGGCTGAGCGGGCAGCGGCTGGGCTTCATCCACACCTCGAACCGGGAGTTACACGACGAACTGGAGATCCGATTGATGTACTGTACCAACGGGGTGAACGCCTTCGCCCAGCAGCTGATACTGCGACTGCTGACGACGCCCGAGGGGATCCGGGCAGCCAGCGACTTCAAGGCGGCCACGGCACGCGACATCGCACGGAACATCGAATACCTGAAACAACGGGGCTTGTTGGCCGGAGAGTTCTACCACGACAGCACGCCGAAAGGAATTTTCGTGGTGGTGAACCGCACGGAGGAGGAGTTGTTGGCCCATCGGATCGGGAGCGTATCGCTCTCGTTCTTCACCAAGAGCCGCAAGGAGGAGGCCTCGAAATACGCCCGGATTTGCGTTTCGTCGCCGCATGAGAAGTTCGTCGCCTACTTCGATCGGGTGAAGTGAAATAGCCGCCTGTAGAATAACAAACGAGAGCATAATAAAGCCGCCCGGGGCGAGGGATTCTCAGGAATCCCTCGCCCCGGGCGGCTTTTCTGCGAGAACTGAATCGGCATCGCGGCTGTTTATCCGCAGATTCGCCATGCTACAAGCATTTTTTCACAGGCTCTCACCGGTGCCTGGGGCCACCACTGCCACAGCTTCGTCCACCCAAAAACAGAGAGCGTCGGTCTCCTGATGGAGACCAACGCTCTCTTCTTCCGTTCGGCCCGACACTCACCCAACCGAGAATGTCGAGCCCGAACAGAGTTCTCACCCCAAAGATAGGGTATTTTTAGTTAGCCAGGCCAGCCGGTTCAACGACATCCCAGAATACGCGTCCCGAGTAATCGGTCCAACCGTGCGGAGCATAACCCGGTTGTGCCTCCATCGCTGCTTGCATTTCGTACCAACTCTGCATATTTTCTACCTGTGGAGTTGGAGTACGAACACTACGCGGGAATACCATCGGAACCCCGGTGCTATGATACGGTTGTTCAAATCCCATCGTAGTCGGCATCCCTTCGGCTTCAACCTCCCACGGATAGTTTACCGTATGCGGATATCCCGTAGCTCTATAGTAGAACCAGGTATTTTCCGGTTTCTGCCACAATGAGAGCCACATTTGGATCATAATTTTATTGGTCTTCTCATCTTGACTACCCGTCAAAGCGATCTGAGGTTGAGCAACATAGTTATCGAAGTCAGCCCCTTTGTAATTGATCTTGTACAGATGCTTATCTTCGTCTGAGGTCCCATTTACTCCTGCAATCAGCGGGAATGAATTATTGACGCAAATCTGAACGTATACTCGTTCGGAATCTTCCGTAATTTCCTGCATCGACGCTCTGATCCCTTCCAGGTACCAATCTTCAGCACTTTTATCCCCGATCGTTCCACCATCGTAGTTACAGATCAAAGCCATCAAGAAACAATGCTCGGCATATGGAAGTACTTTGATGACCATCTTAATGTTGGAAGCCGCCGGCTGGTTGTTATTGTAATCCAATGTACCACCACTCCAAGACGGACTATTCCCTCCGTTGAAGACGTAGTTACGATTTTGAATCCCCCCTACTACCGTGAGATAGATGCTACGTACTCCGTTCACAAATGCATCGCCACCATTGTACTTAGCCTCTTCTTCAACACCAGTAAAATAGTTTACTCGTTTAATTGTCGTCAGTTTGGCATTGGCGTTTTCACGAGCCGTCTTTTCTTCACTAGAGATATCTTTTTCGTTCGGATTCTGCCAATCCGGATGACGAATAACAAAAGACCAACCATCCGTATTGAACAACGTACCCGGTAAAGAGGTTTGCTTAGTGTAGTTAGCGGGATTCATCGTCATCCCGTTGTATACATCTTGCAACGAATTACCCCATTCTCGTTTTACCCAAGTTTTGGCTTCATTGTCGTATACCTTCTGGTATTCCAAAGTGTCATGGAAATAAGTCGCGATGAATTTATATCCGACACTCAAGGAAGTGTCCAGATCGCTCGGACGAACTACCAGCGGCAGACGCGGGTCGTTAACTATTTTCATCGAGTTCACATAAGAAACCGGCATGAAATACCAGAACGAGAACTGGTTACCATCGTCGCGGTTGTAGTCATCATCCGGCAATACATATTGACACCCGTCCTGCACTTCGCTCATCAGCACATTAGCATTTTCTGCGGCCATTGTACGCACTTCACTAACTACACTTTGATAGTATTCCGGATCTACATTACGCATTGCAAAAGCCATCTTCATCCGCAGTGTAATGGCAAACTTCAACCAGCGTTCCCGTTCTTTTGCCGCAGTAACAACTGTCCACTTCGAGCCTCCAGTTTCATTAGTTACATAAGAAGCCCCATAGAAACCATCATATGCTCCCAAAGCGACAGCATCATCGCGCATCGGCGAATTGAGCTGTTCGATACACAACTTCACCGAATCGTCCAAAACTTTGTACAATCCCGATTCTTTGGTATAGATGTCGTATTTCGGGAACTCAACCCCTTGACGCACTTTAAATGCATCATTGAACACCATCGCACCATAGTTGGTGAAGATAGTCCACGCCTCATGCCATTGCAAAAGTCGTGCAATCGCGCGGATATCCTGATAACGCATCTGATCGGCAGTTGTCAACTGTTGGTCGATATATTGAACCAAGTAATCCAAGTTCTTGACACTACTGTAATACCGGCTGTAGGTATTGTCCAAGAAACTCATATTACCACCCGACCAGTCCGTCGGATCCACATAAGGATTCGTCCCCCAGTATGCATTATCCAGCTGCATAGCAGCTCCGATATTACCCCCTCGCGAGGTCATCCATCCCCGACCGAACCATCCCCAATTGCGGGTAGCTCCCAGGAATTGATATTCCGGCAGTGCGTCGCTAATCAAATCCTGGTCGGTATTGAGTTCCCGCATCTTATCCTTACAGCCCGTCAGAGCTGCAACGGAAAGCACCGCGGCACCCAAGATATATTTTTTGTATGTTCTCATAGAATGATCTATTTAAATTTTAACGGTTAGAATCGCAAGTTCAGATTGATCGAGAAGTTCCGAGAATACGGGACTCCACCCCAGTCAATCGGAACCAGCGGGTTAGCCGACGACATGGATTCCGGGTTGATCTTATCCGGGAGTTTGTTGTACAGGTAACAAATGTTACGAGCAGAGAACGAGATACGTGCATCCTGCAATCCGACATGTTTGATCCATTTCTGCGGGAAGTTATAACCGACAGTGATCTCACGCAACGAGAAATAAGTCAGATCATACACCATGTTTTGAGTTGGTTGAGCCATACCTCCGCTCCAGCCATACTGGTAATAATAGTAAGCCGAACTCAACATTGGAGCAATATACCCTTTGTTAACAGCGTCTTGCATAGTCATCCCACGCAGATCGACACTACCTAAAACCGTTTCGCCCTTATCATTTACATAAGAGCCCTCACCATTGAGCGTTTCCACGATCATAGCATTCCGACCAGCGTAAACCCCGTCGAGGATCATACCGTTATATACGGTTTCACCTTTGTAGTTCACGCGTTCGAGACCACCATGAGCCTGATCGCGACCATAGAGCGACGACTTAGCCGCACCGGCTCCCATCGCTGTTACATAGCTGGTTGAAACCATTTTACCGCCAACGCGACCGTCGATCTGAGCGAAGAAATCCAACGAACCGTTGTTATTCGGCAGATTCACCATCACGTTGGTCGTGAACGACGCATTGAAATCGGCTTCTATATTACCCAATACATCATACGGATGTTCATCGTTGTAATAGTTGGCGTAATATTCCCCGGTTTCCGAGTTAATGTTCCGCCCCGGCATGTTATTATTGGTTTGCCACAAAGTGGTCGGAAGATTATCGTCTGCACGATAGCGCAAAGCTTTCTTCCCATTCAACGGATCATTCGGATCGTCGTTGTTATAGTAGTAAGCCTGTGAATAAACAGATCCATAACCAGTCCCGGCAATGATCTGACCGAATGCACCTCCTTCAAAAGCTACTATTGCAGGAGTGTAGCTGGCAGAGCCCCCATTATTATAGAAGATCTGTGTTTTAGCATTCGGATGCAATTCTTTTACCTTACCACGGTTACGACTCCATAACAAACCGATATCCCACCGTACGGTATTGGTCTGAATCGGACGGAAGTCCAACTGAATTTCCCACCCTTGGTTCTGGATGTTACCGGCGTTGATAAGCATATTGCTTACCCCCGATTCCGAGATAGCCGGCAAAGTCAGGATCTGGTTTTTGGTGTTGATCTTGTAGTAAGCCACGTCGACCCCGATGGCCCCGTTCAAGAAACGAAGGTCAGCACCGAATTCCATAGACTGCTGGATTTCCGGTTTCAGGTCGTAGTTTGGCAAAGTACTATTATTCGGCGAAGCACTGAAGATTTCATTTCCAGCGACTTGCGGTACGCTTGTATAACTGTAGCCACCTGCACCCTTAGAAGTCGCATAAGCATCTGTACCCGAACCTACCTGACCCCAAGATGCGCGCAGTTTACCGAACGACAAGACGCTCGGATCGATGTTGAACGTATCCGAGAAGACCCACGACAGGTTCACCGAAGGATAGAATACAGAGTAGTTGTCATGAGCGCCTTCACGCAACATGAATTCCGGATAGAGCAGCGACGAGATCCAGTCGTTACGCCCGGTAACTTCCAGGTTGATCTGATCTTTCCATGAAAGGTTAATCACACCGCCCAAACCGACAACCATGTTGTTCCGGCGATTCCAGCTTGCATTAAGATTATTAACCGAGATTGGATCTGCTGTATTAGCAAATGACCACAACCCCGGAACTTTCAAGCCCCCATTGGTCGTTCTACTATACGATGCACCAGCTTGATTCCCATAGATTTCATTAATCAAACGAACATCCAATTCCAAGTTATCATCCAAGAAACGGTTGTTGCTATGCAGAGTAATCAACGAATTATATTTACCCCAGTTGCTACCGCTAATGGCATATGTGTTCCCGCTTCCTCGACGATAAATCTCAGAACCCCAGTTTTTGGTTTCATCATTCTGAGTGAAATAGTTGTACGAGATACTTGCGCTAGCGTCCAACCAATCGGTCAACTGAGCATTCAATGCCAAACGAGAGATTATCGTCTGTTCTGTATGTTCGACATGTCTATCAGTGAACTCATTGAGTGTGCTCTGCAAACTCAGCAATGCACTACTACTTTCTCGCGTATCAGGAACCATACGTTCCCAAGTACTGTAATCGATGTAGTTATCACGGAACCAACGCAAGTCGGTATTACGCGCCAAAGAACTCGTTACCTGATTGACAAAACTCGTACTTGCAGTATACCCGTTGATGTAGTGGGCATTCAACGTATTCGAGTTCGAATATTGCATACTGAAGTCCACCGAGAAGATGTCGTTGATCTTCCCATTGGTCCGGAAGTTGACCGAGTGGCGGTCGAACGAATTGTTCGGCAGTGCGCCGTTCATATTGGTATATGAATACGACAGACGATAGGTCGCTTTTTCGGACCCGCCGGTCAAAGCCACACTCACGTTGTCCTGTTTAGCCGTTTGGAACAGTGCTTTCCAGTTGTCCGGATGCGATACGAGCGGTTCGACCGGATTGTATTCATATCCCGGGCGATCCTGCCACAGTTTGTAGTTCTGCCGCATGCTGATTCCGGCATCCATCCGTGGACCAAAAGAAACCCCTTCATATAAAGAAGCTGTCGATTCCAACGCAGGATTAATATCACCCTCAAAACTATTAGTAGGGTTCCCCATCCCGAAAAGATTCTGCAATCGAACTGGCGACGCATAAGTCTGAGAAACCTAGTGCGAATAATTCACTTCGCCACAGCTCCCTTTGCGAGCTATACAGCATTGTGTT
>JAIDFC010000088.1 GCA_029054535.1 Rikenella sp.
CCAGATACGGCGTCGCGGTGTTGTTGATGTCCTGCGAGGTCAGTCCGAAATGCACGAACTCCCGCTCATCCCCCAATCCGAGCGCGTCCATCTTCTCTTTAATAAAATATTCGACGGCTTTCACGTCATGATTCGTGGTCTGCTCGATGGTCTTCACCCGCTCGGCATCCGCCACCCCGAACGTCCGGTAAATATCCCGCAACGCCTCGTACCGCCCCCGATCGAAACCCGCCAACTGGGGCAACGGCAACTCGCACAACGCGATAAAATATTCGATCTCGACCTCCACCCGATAACGAATCAACGCGTACTCCGAAAAATACGACCCCAAATCCTCCACTTTCCCCCTGTAACGACCATCTACCGGCGATATCGCCGTCAACATACTCAATTCCATAACTTTTATTTCTTTTAATCGTGTCGGTTTTATCCATTCATTGGCTACGTGCTAGTACTGTTCTTTTTGTGAACAAAAAGAACCAAAAAAACTTTCGGGAATGCTGTCGCATTCCATGGGCTGCCGTAGTCAAGAGCCTTTGGTCCTTATAATTGGGGCCTGGGGGATTCTTTTTGAGCGCGCCCAACACTTTAGCTTGCACCAAGGGCGCGCCTAAAAGAACCCCGGCCCAAGCAAATGGGCCAGAGCATTAGATTGCGGATGCCTAAGGCGTAGCGTAGCTGTTGGAAGTTCTTTGGGTCCCTTTCTTGAAAGAAAGGGACAGTTCCATCCTGTCGTCAAAGAACGACAAACGACTCCATTGAAAGAGACAAAGTTATGAAATAGAGTTATCTTTACCGCAGAAAAAGGGGAGAAGGATGATAAAAAAGATCGGATTGAGTTTGTTGAGCGCCGTATTGTTGGCGTTACCGTGGTGGTGGGGTTTGGGCGGATGGAGTTTGTTCGTGGCCTTCGTACCGTTGTTCGTGTTGGGCGAGGATCGGTCGCGGTGGTATTGGGCATGGGTGGCGGCGGCGTTCACCGTATGGAACGTCGGGACCACCTGGTGGGTGGGGATCGCGACGCCCGTGGCGACGTTCGGGATACCGGTCGGGAGCCTGTTTTTTACCCTCGTGCCGTTTATGATTTTCCACTGGTTCCGGAGCCGCGCGCCGGAGCCGATCGGGTGGGCGATGTTCGTAACCCTTTGGATCGCATTCGAGGCCTTGTTCATGAACAACGAGATCTCGTTTCCGTGGCTCACGCTCGGATACGGGTTCGCAGAGACGCCGCAGGCGGTGCAGTGGTACGAGTTGACCGGCTCGTTCGGCGGGTCGCTTTGGGTGCTGGTGGGGAACGTGCTCTTTTATCAGGTGTGGCGACGGCGGCGCGAACGGCCGTGGCGGACGGCGATCGTGGCCGGGCTGTGGGTGGCGATTCCGACGGTGGCTTCGCTGGTGCGGTACGCTACGTACGAGGAAGATACGACGAATCCGGTGCGGGTGGCGGTGGTGCAGCCGAATATCGACCCGTACAACGAGAAGTTCGGCGGGCTGACCCCAACGCAGCAGCGCGACCTGATCCTCGACCTGGCGGCGGGTGCGCCGCGGGACGTGGATTTCATTTTGACGCCGGAGACCGCTTTCGACGGCGATTTCTGGCTGAACGACCTGGACCGGAACCCGGAAATCGACACCTTGCGACGGTTCATGACACGCTTTCCGCGAGCGACTTTGGTGGCGGGGGCGACGACCCTGCTGCGCTACGACGAGGGCGCCGCTCACCGGCGGTGGACGCGCACCGATCCGCTATGGGGCGTCTCGTACGACGTCTACAACAGCGCGCTGGGGATCACGGGCGGCGATCCGCACGTACAGATCTACCACAAATCAAAACTCGTAGTTGGAGCCGAACTGTTTCCTTATCCAAAGGTATTCAGTGCGTTGAAATTCCTGAACATCGACCTGGGCGGCGTCTCGGGCTCGCTCGGGATGCAGGACCGACGGACGCTCATCGTCAATCCGGAGGGAATTCGCTCCGGGGTGGCGATCTGCTACGAATCGGTCTACGGCGAATTCTTCACGGAGTACGTGCGCCGCGGAGCACAGGCGATGTTCGTCATCACGAACGACGGATGGTGGGGCGACACGCCGGGCTACCGACACCACTTCAACTACGCCCGGCTGCGAGCCGTCGAGACGCGCCGAGCCATCGCCCGGTGTGCGAATACGGGCATCTCGGGCTTCATCTCGCCGCGCGGCGAGGTGATCGACTCGGCCGGCTGGGACCGACGGACTCTCCTCGCGGGCGAAATCAACGCCAGCGACGAACTCACACCCTACGTCCGGGGCGGAGACTACATCGTCCGGTTGTCTCTGTTGGTGCTGGGCTTGTGCCTGCTGTATTACGTGGCGTGGAGGTTCCGCAAACGCTCCCTGATGCTCGACGAATAACCGGTCGATGGGACGATTCATCGGGAATCCTCCGGGATCTCCCCATGACGAGCCGGAGCTTCGCAAACTCCGACCCAGTTCTGTTCAAAGAAAACCGCGACCTCTGGTCGCGCGGGCCGAACGCCTCCCCTCGGGAGGCCCGCAATTTCTATCGTTTACACGATAGTTGCGTTCCTCGCAGGCCACGACCCGTTTAACGTCGAGACAAGAAGCTCTAACAACAGCTCGCAACAAACCGCCCCGCAGGCGCGCGAACCTGCCCTGTGATCTCCCCATGACAGCCCGGAGCATGGGGTGGCTCCGGGCTTTTCCTATGCGCAACCATCCGCGCCCAAAGGGCGCGCGGGTCGCCGCCTCCCCCAGCGGCGGACCGCAAACCGAAATCGCTGGCGCGACGGTTGCGTTCCTTGCAGGCGGCGACCCAAACCGTGTTTGACCGCGCGCCTGCGAAATTCATCCGTTTCAACTATCCGTTGAAACGGTGTATTTCGCTCTTTAGGCGTCGCGCGCGGAATATCTTAATGCCGAGAAAACCCAAGTAAAACACCCAACGGGTGCGACTGCCCTGCGCGGGCGGCGTCCGGGTGGCCCCGGCGGGACGGGCGATACTGCGTATCGCTATAACGTTCAGCGACAAAAAGCCCCAACAAAACCCGCCGGGCGGCCATACTGCAAACCCTATTGGTTCTCAAAAAAGAACAGTTCCATTCAGTAGCCAATAAAAAACAGATGAAGAGATACATTGAACTATTGGAGCGGCTGATCGGCACGCCGTCGTACAGCCGCGAAGAGGCGCAGACCGCCGCGATCCTCGAAGCCTTTTTGACAAGAGAGGGAGTTCGGGACGTACACCGGTCAGGGAACAACGTGTGGGCTTATAACCGGGCGTTCGACCCGTCGAAGCCGACGATCCTGCTCAACTCGCACCACGACACCGTGAAGCCGAACAGCGGCTGGAGCCGAGACCCGTTCGTACCGACGGTCGAAGCGGGTCGGCTCTACGGCCTCGGCAGCAACGACGCCGGGGGGAGCGTGGTGTCTCTCATGGCGGCCTTTCTGCATTTCTACGAGGCCGAGGGGTTGGCCTATAACCTCTGCCTGGCCCTGACCGCCGAAGAGGAGGTCTCGGGACAGAACGGCATCGAAAGCATCCTGCCTCAGCTGGGCGAATTGAGTTTCGCGATCGTCGGCGAGCCGACCGGCATGGAGCTGGCCATCGCCGAGCGAGGGTTGATGGTGCTGGACTGCGTCTCGCGCGGACGCGCCGGACACGCCGCGCGGGACGAGGGCGAGAACGCCATCTACAAAGCCATGCGGGACATCGAGTGGTTCCGGAGCTATCGGTTTCCGCGCGAATCGGCCCTGTTCGGCGGGGTGAAGATGAGCGTAACGATCGTCAGCGCGGGAACGCAACACAATGTCGTGCCGGCGGAGTGTCGGTTCACGGTGGACATCCGCGTGCCGGACACCTACACCAACGAAGAGGTGTTGGCGGTGGTGCGAGAACACGTGGAAGCGGAGGTCTCGGCCCGGTCGACGCGGCTCAAACCGTCGTCCATCGACCCCTCGCACCCGATCGTCCGGGCCGGGGTGGCGCTCGGACGGCACACCTACGGCTCGCCGACCTTGTCGGACCAGGCTCTGCTCTCGATCCCATCGCTCAAAATGGGACCGGGAGACTCGGCGCGATCTCATGCTGCGGATGAGTTCATCCGCATCGACGAGATCAAAGGCGCCGTCGAACAATACATCGCCATGCTCGACGCGATTTGCCTTTAACCCTTTTATTAATTTCGTATACCTCAATCCATTGGCTACGGGTATAGAAACTGTTCTCACTAACCTCGCTACGCTCGTTTTAAAGCAAGAACAGTACCCTCCCGTAACTAAGGTCGGGGATATACAACGAAATATCAAACTGTATTATGGGACACGATCATCATCACAGTCATGCGGCGACGGGGAATATCGCCGTAGCCTTTTTCGTGAACGCGGGTTTTGCGTTGGTGGAGTTGGTGGGCGGGTTGTGGACGAATAGTATCGCGATATTGTCCGATGCTTTCCACGATTTCGGGGACAGTTTGTCGTTGGCCGTAGCGTGGCGGTTGCAGAAGGTTTCGGAGCGGGGTTCCGATGCTTCGTATACGTATGGGTATCGGCGATTCGCGTTGTTGGGCGCACTGTTTATTTCGGCCGTGTTGTTGGTCGGTTCGGTGTTCATTATTCAGGCCTGTATAGAGCGGCTGATCGCACCTCAGGAGCCGAATGCCGGGGGGATGCTCGGTTTGGCGATTTTCGGCATAGCGGTCAACGGCTTCGCGGCCCTGCGCCTCCACAAAGGAGGATCGATCAGCGAACGGGCCGTGATGCTGCACATGATGGAGGATGTTTTGGGATGGTTGGCCGTGTTGGTGGTGAGCGTGGTGATGCTCTTTGCGGAGGTTCCGATCCTCGATCCGTTGTTGTCGATCGGGATTTCGGGATGGGTGTTGTGGAACGTTTGGCGGAATCTTCGGGCGACGTTCCGGGTGTTGTTGCAGCATGTGCCGTCGGGCGTGGATGCCGGTCGTCTCGAACGGGAGATCGGCGGGGTTCCGGGGGTAGAGTCGATCCACGACCTGCACCTGTGGAGCCTGGACGGCGAGCGGCATATCGGCACGTTGCATGCGGTGGTCGCGGCGGAGAGCGGTACGGACGATCGGCGGCGGATCCGGCAGTCGATTCGGGAGATCTGTCGCGAGAATGGCATAGAACATGCTACGATCGAGTTGGAGACTTCGGGCGAGGATTGCGACCTGGCCGATTGCTCCGGTAAACGAAAATGACACACACGCACGTTATGGAATTCACGCACACTACGCTGACTTTTCCGGACGATTACGACGGTCCGGTGGTCGCCACGTTGATTCGGGCTTCGTTGCCTCCGGAGGGGGACGACACGGGGTGTGCCGTGCTGTATGTGCACGGCTATGTCGACTATTTCTTTCAGACCCATATGGCCGAAGCGTTCGTGGCTCGGGGGTATCGGTTCTATGCGGTGGAGCTTCGGAAGTACGGACGGTCGATGCTCGAGGGTCAACACCCGAATTTCGCCCGATCGATGTACGAGTACTACCCGGAGCTGACGGAGAGCATCCGCCGCATCCGACAGGAGGGGGCTACGGAGATTGTGTTGCTGGGCCATTCGACGGGCGGGCTGCTGGCGGCTCTGTATGCCGACGACGGCCCGGCGGAGGCGCGGCAGGCGATCCGGTGCGTGGTGTTGAACAGTCCGTTTCTGGAGTTCAACGCTTCGTGGTTCGAGCGACAGATCGAGATTCCATTGGCGACGGCGATCAGTGTCGTCTTTCCGTTCGCCCACAAACGGCGGAACAAGCTGTCGCCGCTCTATGCCCATAGCGTCCACCGGGATTTTCGCGGGGAGTGGGATTTCGATACGCGGCTCAAACCGATCGAGGGGGTGCCGCTCTATTTTTCGTGGCTTCGGGCGGTGCGGAACGGGCAGCGGCGGGTGAAACGCGGGCTGAAGATCGCGGTGCCGGTGCTGGTGATGAGTTCGGATCGCTCGTGGAGCGGAACGACGTGGGACGATGCGCTGTTCCGGACCGATTCGGTTCTGAATGTCGAGGACATACGGCGTTATGCTCCGAATCTCGGTCCGGACGTTACCTATATGCAGGTCGAAGGGGGGATTCACGATCTCTTTTTGTCGCGCAAACCGGTCCGCGAGGCGGCGTTCCGGCTGGTTTTCGACTGGCTCGACCGGATGCTCGACGAGTAGGCCGCTCGTCCCGGGAATGCAAAGAGAGCGACCTTCCTGACGCAAGGAAGGTCGCTCTCTGTTCGTGCGGATGAAGGGACTCGAACCCCCACGCCGGTCAAGGCACCAGATCCTAAGTCTGGCGTGGCTACCAATTACACCACATCCGCTTCCTACTCTGCAAAGATAAACATTATTATTATTTATATCCCCGTCCTTTAGCGACTGACTCTGACGGCCCCTTTTCTTCAGCAAAGGGATGCCGAAAGGGGTTTTCTCCGGGAGTCTCACACCGAGCGAACACCTCCTTTTCGGTATGCCCCCGCTTGATTTACGAAGTATCGAGTCGGAGGGGGAAAAACTCCCCGACCGGCCCTCAGCCTACCCCTCGAGGCGCTCCGCGCCTGGGCGCACGGCCGAAAAGATTGAAAAACGGGATAATATAAAAGGATATAAAAACTCTTCCTTATCTAAAGAAAGAAAACCGTTTGCGAATTACATCCGGATTCGGTCGAGATCGTTCCAGAAGTCGGGATAGGATTTGTCGACCGCGTGAGCCCCGAGGATGTCGACCGGTCGATCCGCTCGGAGTGCCGCAACGGCAGTCGCCATGGCGATCCGATGATCGTTGTGGCTGGAGATCGAGGCGTCGCGCACCGTCAGCGAGGCATCCGAAGCGGGAATGCCCCGGACGACCATCGTGTCCCGCTGCGAGAGGTCGATTTCCACCCCCAGCTTCGCAAACTCCGCGGCGATGGTCGCCGCGCGGTCGCTCTCCTTGTGGGTCAGACGGGTCGTCCCCCGGAGAACCGTCGTCCCCTCGCAGAACGCCGCCAGGGTCGCCAGTGCCGGAAAGAGGTCCGGACAATCCGTCGCGTCGAACTCGAACCCCCGGAGTCCCCCCTCTTCGGCTCCCGCCACCGTCAGCACATGACTTTGGAAAGCCACCCGCGCACCGGCCCGTCGCAACGCTTCGACGATCGCCCGATCCGCCTGCAACGACTTCGGATTCAGATTGGAGACCGAGACACCGCCCCGCTCGCCCGGCCCCGAAGCCACAGCCCCCGCTACCAGCAGACACGACGCCCCGCTCCAGTCCCCCTCGACGGAGTAGTTCGTGGGCTGATAGGCCTGCCCGCCCGGAACGAAGAACTCCGTATAATCCGCCGCCGCCTCGACCCGGATCCCGAACGCCCGCAGCACCTCCAACGTCATCGCCAGGTAGGGCACGCTCTTCGGATCGCGTACCGCGAGCCTCGTATCCTCCGTCGACAGCGGCAGAGCCGTCAACAACCCCGTGATGAACTGCGAGCTGAGCGAGCCATCGACCTCGACGGTCCCGCCGCGCAGCGGTCCGCTGACGGTCAGCGGCAGAAATCCCTCCCGGTC
>JAIDFC010000089.1 GCA_029054535.1 Rikenella sp.
GGCTACGCCCCCTTGGCACTCCGCCCCGTCCCTTTCGGCAATCGACGCATCGCCAACAACCGCGATCGCCGGTCGCGCGGATCGCAGCCCGCCCCCGGCGGAGGGCCGAAAGTTCGCTGCGCTCATTCGGCCGCTCCGCGGGCTGCGGCCCTTGCAGGCGGCGACCCTTTTTTATTCCAAAACGTCTTTGACCGCCCACCTCCTTTTACTCGAGCCGCCGACAGCGGGAAGAGCAACGAGCGCCGACGAAGTTGCTCGCCACCGCGTGGGGTGGCGGTGGCTCGCCCGCCCACAGGGCGGGATTTCCAAACCTTTGCTCTCTTGCTTTATCCGTCGCCCGCAGGAATTTCATCTCGATTTTGCTCTCGCAAAACGAGCAAAATTCCCCTCTTAGGCGGGCGGGCGACGGGAAATCGTGTTCGACTGCCCTCGGGCTGGGCGGGCGATACTGCGTATCACGATAAATACCACCGAAAACCCCAACACAAAGATGCTCCGCATCGCGATAACCTGCACCGAAAACCCTACAAAAGCCCCGACATAAATGCGGCTTCGCTACAACGTTCTAAAAACAGGCATGTAACCCAGAAACGGGATTAGAGTGAAGAGAGGAAATCGATCAGTTTGACCGTAGCTCGACCACGGTGGCTGATCGAGTTTTTGAACGCGAGGGGCATTTCGGCAAAAGTTTGGTCGTAGCCGTCGGGGCGAAAGATCGGGTCGTAGCCGAACCCCTCGGCTCCGGATCGTTCGGTCGAGATTTGTCCGTTTACGATCCCCTCGAAGAGATACTCTTTGCCACCGAGAATCAGCGCGATCACCGTCCGAAAACGTGCCCTTCGGTTTTCGACCCCCGCGAGCCGTTCGAGCAGCAACGCCATATTCGCCTCCGAGGAGTGTCCCTCGCCCGCCCCGTTGACCGCCGCATAGCGGGCCGAAAAGACCCCCGGTTCGCCGCCGAGCGCCTCGACCTCCAGTCCGGTGTCGTCCGCGAAACAGTCGAGTCCCGTTTTTTCGTAGATGTAACGGGCCTTCTGGAGCGCATTACCCTCCAGTGTCGGCCGATCTTCCGGAATATCCTCCGTGATGCCGTGGTCGGCCGGGGTCGAGAGTTCGAACCGCGGGCCGATCAAAGCCTGTATCTCCTTCAGTTTGTTGCGATTGCCGGTGGCGAAAACGATCTTCATAGACGAAAACGGATGAATGACGCGACAAAAATAGGAAAAATCGGAGAAGCCGCGGCCGAAACCGTCCGGAGGTATCCGGAATTTTAGTACCTTGCGGATCAAAAACGCAGACTCTCCTATGAAACACCTCTCAGAATGGACCGCCTTGATGGCCCTGGCCGCCGTTGCACCTCTTTCCGCGTCGGCCAAAGGCAAAAAAGCCGTTCCCGCACCGGTCGATACCACCGCCAAGAACCTGCCGAACATCGTTTTCGTACTGACCGACGACCTCGGGATCGGCGACATCGGCGCTTACGGACAGCGCACCATTCCGACGCCGCATATCGACTCGCTGGCCCGCGCCGGGATGCAGTTCATGCAGCACTACGCCGGGTCGACCGTCTCGGCGCCGAGCCGCGCCGTGCTGCTGACCGGGAAGCACACCGGACACTCCGGCATCCGCGGCAACGGAGAACGGACGCTGGAAGACGGAACCGTGTACGACTATTCTCTGCCGGCCGAAGAGGTTACGATAGCCGAGATCCTGCGGTCGAAAGGCTACGCTACGGGGATCACCGGCAAGTGGGGCCTCGGCGGATATCCCGAAGAAGGAGGCGCAGGGAATCAGGGTTTCGACTACTTTTTCGGGCACCAGGCCCAGCTCGACGCTCACCATTACTATCCGAAGAAACTCTACGAAAACGGCACCAAGATCGAGCTGGACGGCACGCAATACTCCGACGAGTTGACCACGCAACGCGCCTTGTCGTTCATCGACCGGAGCGTGGCGGCGGGTCGGCCGTTCTTCCTCGAATTCGCCACGACGCTCCCGCATGCCGAATTGGTCTTGCCGGCCGAGGAGATGAAACCATTCGAGGGCAAATTCCTCGAAACGCCGTTCGAGGGGAACTGGTACGGAGCGCAGCCGCAGCCGCGGGCGGCTTTCGCGGCGATGGTCAAGCGGATCGACGACAACGTCGGACGGCTGACGGCGAAGCTGCGCGAGACGGGGCAGCTCGAAAACACGATCTTCATCTTCAGCTCGGACAACGGGACGCACGTCGAAGGGGGGCACGACCCGAACTACTTCAACAGCAACTCGTTGTACCGGGGTACGAAACGCGACCTGTACGAAGGCGGGATTCGAACCCCGTTCATCGTAGCGTGGCCGGGACACATCGAACCGGGGCGGGTGAGCTATCACGTATCGGCGTTCTGGGACTTCCTGCCGACGGTCTGCGACATCGTAGGAGCCGACGTACCGCGAGGGGTGGACGGCATCTCGATGCTCCCGGAATGGACCGGGCGAGGCGAGCAGCCGAAACACGATTACCTCTACTTCGAGTTTCACGAGGAGGGGGGCAAACAGGCGGTGATCCGCGACAACTGGAAACTGATCCGTCTGAATGCCAAACAGTTGTCGAAAGATCGAACGAAAGTTCGATACAAACTCTATAACCTCTCTCGAGATCCGAAAGAGCTGCGGAACGTGGCGGCGGAGTACCCGGGCAAGGTCATCGAGCTGCAAGCGATCATGGACCAAGCGCGTTCGGAGTCGAAGAATCCGGCCTGGAACTTCTAAACCCTGTATAGACGGTGCTGGTTACGACGGTTTATTTAGGGAACATACAATATTTCGGGAAGCTCGTGCAGGGAGCGCGGATCGAGGCGTGCGAGAACTTCCAGAAGCAGACCTACCGCAACCGGGCCGAAGCGATGACCGCCGCGGGGGTTCGGACGCTGACCGTCCCCGTCGATTGGGACCATCGGGCCAAGATGCCGATTCGGGAGGTTCGGATCGACTATACCCTGCCGTGGCAGCGCGAACATTGGCGAACCCTTCGAGCCGCTTATGCCGCTGCGCCCTACTTCGACCACTATGCGGAGCGGCTGGCTCCGTTCTACGACGAACGGACCTATCGGCCGGAGCGGTTGTTCGACCTGAACTGCGACCTGACCCACCTGCTGCTGAGGCTTTTGGGGCTGCCGGAGACTTTAGTGTTCACGGAAGATTACACCATGCCCGCGCCGTTGGATGCGGCCGCCGGAGCAGGGGATTTCCGGGAGATCATCTCGCACAAGCCGCGGTTGCGGCGGCCCGATCCGACGTTTCGCGCGCCGGAGTACTACCAGGTTTTTTCGGATCGGACCCCTTTCGCGCCGAACCTTTCGGCGATCGACCTCCTGTTTTGCGAAGGGCCGCAGGCCGGGCGGATCGTTCAGGAAAGCATCGCGGAGCCCTGAAAAAACTAACCCAAAATACCCTAAAACCCATGATGAGATCTCTTTTGGCCTGGCTGGGAGCGGCGTTTCTGGCCGTCTCCTGCACCCACCGCCTGACGCTGGCCGAGGGCGGGCGGAGCGACTAC
This sequence comes from Rikenella sp., assembly GCA_029054535.1. GTDB lineage: Bacteria > Bacteroidota > Bacteroidia > Bacteroidales > Rikenellaceae > Rikenella. The sequence goes on from JAIDFC010000089.1 coordinate 3,536, forward strand.
CGCATCGAAGTGGCCACCGATGCCGATAGCTTGACCCGCTTGGCCGCCGAGCGTTTCCAGGACTATTTCCGGCGGATTTCACAGGTCGAACTGCCTATCGTAACGACCTCTGCGAGCGATACGTCTGCCGCGGTGAAAGCGATCGTTTTCGACACCGACACCTCCTCCCTGGCCGACCTGGGGAACGACGGCTTCGTGATTTCGACCGACGGCCCGCGGATCCGCATCCAGGGCGGTACCTCGCGCGGCGTCCTGAACGGGATGTACACCCTGCTGGATGACTACCTCGGCTGTCGGAAATACTCGGCCGCCGTCGAAGTCGTTCCGCAACGCGAGACCGTAACTCTGCCGGCATCGATCCGCGACCGGCAGGTGCCCGTGATCACCTTCCGCGACACCCATTACCGCGGGACCAACGACCAGGGCTATATCGACTGGCACAAACTGAGCCACGACACCACGGGCAATAAACCCGACTGGGGCTTCTGGTGCCACAGCTTCGGACAGTTGTTGCCAGCCGAGGAGTATTTCGACTCGCATCCCGAGTATTTCGCCCTCGTGGGGGGCAAGCGGGCGACGACTCAACCCTGCTTGTCGCATCCGGAGGTGCTGGAGATCATGTGCGAGAATCTGGCGCAGGCGATGGCGGCCAAACCGGAGGCCCGGTATTGGTCGGTCAGCTCGAACGACAACTTCGGCTATTGCCAGTGTCCGCTGTGCGCAGCGGTCGATCGAGTCGATGGGGGACCCACCGGATCGGTCATTCAGTTCGTGAACCGCGTGGCCGAACGCTTTCCCGACAAGGTGATTTCGACCCTCGCCTATCAGTATTCGCGTGCCGCGCCGCTGGTTACCGAGCCGCGCGAGAACGTGAACATCATGTTCTGCAACATCGAGTGCAACCGCAGCGAACCGATCGCTACGGACTCGACCAGCGCCTCGTTCCGGCGCGACATGGAGGCCTGGGCGGCTCTGACGGATAATATTCTGGTGTGGGACTACGTGATCCAGTTCAAAAACTTAGTGAGTCCGTTCCCGAACTTCCACACGCTGAAGCCGAATATCCAGTATTTTGTAGACAATCATGTGGTGGCGATGTTCGAGCAGGGGAACCGCGAGGTGGGGGGCGAATTCGCCGACCTGAGGGCCTATTTGATCGCCAAACTGATGTGGAATCCGGAGGCCGATGTCGACGCCCTGATGGACGACTTCCTGAACGGCTACTACGGGCCGGAGGCGGGACCGTACATCCGCTCTTATATCGACCTGCTGACCGCCAATCTGGCCGAGAGCGGCCGTTCGCTCTCGATCTTCGGCGCGCCCACCGACGCCTCGGACAGCTACCTCGCGCCGGACAAGCTGGCCGAGTACGGCGCACTCTTCGATCGGGCCGAGGCGGCTGCGGCTCGGGACAGCGTCCTGTTGCGCCGGGTGCGGATCGCCCGCCAACCGCTGCGGTATGCCGAATTGGAGATGACCAAACTCGACCCCTACGGTCCGAACGGCATTTATGTACAGGAAGCGGACGGCACGTGGGCTACTCGACCGGAGTACACGAAAAAGTTACAGGAATTCGTCGCCCTATGCAAAGACGAAGGGGTAACGCGTCTCTCGGAATGGCACACCACGCCGGACGAATACCTCGAAATGATGAGTCGTATCTCGATCGTGCGTCAGGAAGGCAACCTGAGCTTCGGCCGACCGGTAACGCTCGCTCCGGCGCCTCATCCGCGCTACGCCCGCGACGCCGACAAGGTCCTGACCAACGGCATCCACGGCAGCAACGACTACAAAATCCAGTGGTTGGGTTGGGACGTGCCGCGCTTCGAGGCGGTGGTGGATCTCGGGGCCGAACACGACATCGCGCGCATCACGGCTACTTATCTTCAAACGCTGACCGACTGGATCTTCTTCCCGAAACAGGTAACGTTCTACGTCTCGACGGACGGAACGCACTTCACCCAGGTCGGGATGGAGGCCCAACCCGAAGTGAACCGGGCGGTTTCGGTCGGCGTGCGCGACTTCTCCTGCTCGGCGAAAACCTCGGCGCGCTACGTGAAGATCGTTACGGACGCCATCGGAACCTGCCCGCCCTGGCACCTCGGCGCGGGCGGCAAGGCTTTCGCTTTCCTCGACGAAATTATCGTCGAATAATCGGCGAATATCCTGTGTTTGGCGACAGGCGGGAACTGTATTTTGTGTGAACAACCGCGCAGCGTAGCGAGCATCCCGCGCTGGCGCCGAACCGAAACGTACCGAACAAGATAAGGTACACGCGAAAGCCCCTATCCCGAGAGCTTATGGCACCGGATCATAGCCGCTGCCGCCCCAAGGATGACAGCGCGAGAGTCGACGTACCGACAGGAAAAGTCCTTTGAACGGCCCGTACTTTCGGAACGCCTCGAGCGCATATTGCGAGCAGGTCGGCGTAAACCGGCAGGCCCCCGGCAGAAACGGCGAGATAGCGACCTGATAGAATCGAATCAGCCCCATGAAGGGGGCAGAGGCTATCGCCCGCCATTTAGCGGAGCTGCGTTGTCTGTCGCCAGGCCGTCGCCGGTCGTTTTTTGGTCCCGAATCGCACATAGTTTCTTCAAAATCGAGATAATCGCCTGCTCGACCGTTCGATAATCGACCGGGGTTCCTTTGGCGACATACGAAAAGGCCAAGTCCAATCCCGCCGAGGTCGTTCCGGTTTCTCCCGCCGAAGAAAGTATCGGCAACGGGTCCAACCCGTGTTTGTTGAGCCGATAAGCCTCGCGCATGCGGCGTTTGAGCAGATTCCGAGCCACCGCCCGTCGGTGGTTCCGTTTCGGGACGATAACCATGATTCGATTCCCGTCGCCCGCCTCCCGAAAGCGAAACGTACACTTGATCGGATAGACCAAAAACGCCTCTCCATCAGTGAAGAGGCGTCCTATATCGCTGCGTTTCGACAACCGCTCGGTCTTGGACAATGCGTATCGCCCTTTTTCGCCCATGTGTCCGCAACCCATGCTTAATTCGGGTCTCGACGAATCGTTCATAGAG
>JAIDFC010000009.1 GCA_029054535.1 Rikenella sp.
TGCGGGTGCGGTTCATTGCGGCTCAGAATGAATCGCTCGGCGTACGGAGACAGATTGTTTCTCGGTCGCCGCCAGCGATAGGTTTTTCGAGCACACTCCAGTTTTCGCGTGCCGAGCCGACACCGGCAAAAATAAAACGAATGAAAAATATCAGACAGCAGATCCGACAATGGACGTTTGTCGTGGTGGGTACCGCCTTGCTCGCCGCCGCATTCGTGTTTTTTATCACCCCCTACCGCATTGTCCCCGGCGGTGTGTACGGGATGGGGGTCGTGCTCAACTACCTCTTCCCCGGCATACAGGTCGGAACCTACGGGCTGGCGATGGATATCCCGTTGATGCTGATCGCGTTCCGGCTGTTCGGCGCCCGGTTCGGGACGAAAACCGTTGTGGCGGCGTTGCTCACGCCGGTTTTCATGAATGCCCTGACGTATGCGGTGGGAGCCGATCCGGCGACGATGCTCGGCGGGAAGATCGACCTCTCGAACGACGTACTGCTGAGTTGTATCTTCGGCGGCGTGTTGATGGGGGCCGGCGTGGGGCTGATACTCAAGACCCACGCCACGTCGGGCGGTACGGATATCGTCGCGATGATCGTCTCGCGGTACCTGCACCTGCCGATCAGCCGGTCCGTGCTGTACGTCGACTCGCTGGTGGTGCTTTTCGGTCTGGCGGCGCTGGGGGATTGGAAGCTGCCGTTGTACTCGCTGGTAACGATCTTCGTTTCGTCGCGAGTGATCGACTATATCGTCGATGGTGGCTCGGGCGACAAGCTGTTGTTCATCCTCACCGAGCGGCACGACGAGATCCGCGCCTTTATCCTCGACCGCTTGGAGCGCGGAGGGACTTATATCAAGGCCAGCGGGATGTATACCGGGGCCGATAAGGAGATGATCTTCGTGGTGGTTTCGCGGCGCGAAGTGTCGTTGATCCGCGACCGGATCCGCGAGGTCGATCCCGAGGCTTTCATGATCGTCGTCGACGCTCACGAGACCCTTGGCGAAGGATTCAAAACGTTTGAAAAATAGGCTCTACAGATATGGTACGGAAAATCGCCCTCTTGATCGGGCTGTCGTTGCTCATCACCTTTTTGATGCCCCGTCGGGCGGCGCTGAACGCCGGTTTCGTGGCGGGCGAGACCTGGGAGGCCGAGACCCTGACCGCCCCGTTCGACATTCCGATCTATAAGGATGCCGAACAGTTGGTGGACGAACGGAAAGCGTTGTCGGCCGATTTCCAGCCCGTTTTTCGGCTCGATACGACTGTATCGGCGGCGCGACTGCGGACCCTGGAGGCCGACCTCCGCACCATGTCCGTCCTGAGCCCCGAACGGCGCGAGGAGGTTCTCGACGCCTTTCGGTATGTCTATCGACATGGCGTGCTGAGCGACGCCGACCGCAACGCCTATGCCGACCGGATGGTGCGCACCGACAGCGCCCACGTCCTGCAGACCTACTATGTCGCCGATCTCTTCACGCCGGCTTCGGCTCAGGTCTACCTGAAGACCCGGGGGATCGATCCCGAACAGGCGGCTCGGTACCTGACTCCTTCGCTGGTCTACGATCCGTCGCTCAACACCCGGTTGCAGGAACAGGCCCTGGCTCAGCTCTCGCGCACCGAGGGGATCATCCGCACCGGCGAAGTGATCGTCTCGCGGGGGCAGATGATCGACCGGCAGATCGCCACGCGCCTCACCTCCTACCGGCGCGAGTACGAAAACCGCCTGGGACAGGGGGTCAGCGGCCTGATCCTGTTCCTCGGACGGCTGATCGTCGTGGCGGCGATTCTGACCCTGAGCTACATCTTTTTCCAGTTCTTCTCGCGCAAACACTTCGCCGGCTGGCGACCGCTCCTGTTCGCTTTCGTCCTCTATGCGATCATGGCCGGACTCATGGCATTCGCCGTGCAGTCCCAGTCGCTGAGTCCGTATATCGTTCCGCTGCCGGTGGTGGCGATCCTGCTGCTGGCCTTCTTCGACACCCGGGTCGCCATCTTCGGAAACCTCTCGATCACGCTGCTCGCCGCACTCTTCGTGCGGTTCAGTTTCGAGTTTTTCACCGTCAACCTCTTGGCCGGCATGACCGCCATCTTCGTCATGAGGCACTACTACCAGCGGCACAGCGTTTTCAAGGCCGTCGGAGCGGTCTTTTTGATCGAGAGCACGATCTACGTCGCCTTTATGTGGCTCACCGGAGGAACCCTGAGCGGAAACTACACCGGGATCCTGTGGTTCGTGGCGAGCGCCTTCCTGATGCTGGCTTTCTACCAATTGGTCTACATCTTCGAACGCCTCTTCGGCTTCGTCTCGGACATCACCCTGCTCGAACTCTCGGACACCAACCAGCCGCTCCTGCTGCAACTGGCCGAAAAAGCGCCCGGAACCTTCCAACACTCGGTCCAGGTGGCCTCGCTGGCCGAGAGCGCGGCCAAAGAGATCGGAGCCAATCCGCTCCTGGCCCGTACCGGCGCCCTTTACCACGACATCGGGAAGATGGAGAATCCGTTCTACTTCGTCGAAAACCAAACCGGAAACTTCAATCCGCACTCGATGCTGAGTCCGGCACAGAGCGCGGCCATCGTCCGCTCGCACGTTACCGAAGGGATTGCGATCGGACGGAAAAACCGACTCCCGGCCGTGATCCAGGACTTCATTGCCGGACACCACGGAACCTCGAAAATCTACTACTTCTACGCCGAAGAACTCAAGAAAAACGGACACGTCGAACATCCCGAAGAGTTCGCATACCCGGGACCCAAACCCGCCCGGCGCGAGGTGGCTATCTGCATGATGGCCGACGCGGTCGAAGCGGCTTCCCGATCGCTCGCCAACTACGATCGAGAGTCTATCGATGCGCTGGTCGAAAAGATCGTCGACGGACAAATCGCCGAACACCAGTTCAGCCACGCCGAACTCTCCTTCGCCGAGGTTACCCGAATCAAAGAACTATTCAAAACCCGACTCAACAACATGTACCACAGCCGGGTCTCGTACCCGGCTCCGAAATGATCCTCCGTCTCGCCTTTTTCTATATCTTTGCTCTGAAATTTATGCTTGGATGACGTGCCGGTACTGTTCTCTTTGTGAACAAAGAGAACCAGAAAAACTTCAGCACGCATCCCTACGGGATGCTCTGGCCGTGTCTACCCTGGTGCTATGGGTGGGATTCTTTTTGGGC
>JAIDFC010000090.1:0-2888 GCA_029054535.1 Rikenella sp.
TGCCGATGGCGGCGCGGCACGCCACTCCGGCTCGCCGGCAACCCCCGCAGCTGGTGCGGATCGAGGAGGGGGATACGCTCTATGGGGGGTATTATACGCAGGATGAGATTCGCGACGTGGTGGCTTATGCCTCGGCGCGCGGGATCGACATCGTTCCGGAACTCGACATGCCGGGCCACCTGATGGGGGCGCAGCAAGGCTATCCGTGGATCACCTGCACCGGGGAGTCGAGCTGGGGCAAGAGCTTCTCGTCGCCGCTGTGTCCGGGGAAAGACTCCTCGCTGATGTTCGCCAAGAATGTTTATAGCGAGGTGTTCAACCTCTTTCCGTACGAATACGTGCACCTGGGGGCCGACGAAGTCGAGAAGACCAACTGGAAGGCGTGTCCGGACTGCCAGGCCCGGATGAAGACCTACGAACTGAACAACGAAGAGGAGCTTCAGGCGTGGTTCGTCCACGACATGGAGAACCACTTCAACGCCAACGGCAAGAAGATGATCGGTTGGGACGAGATCGTAGACGGCGGCCTTTCGCCGACCGCCACGATCACCTGGTGGCGCGACTGGGCGCCGAAGGCCGTAACGAAGGCTACGGCACAGGGGAACGACGTGATTATCTGTCCCGATTTTCTGCTCTACCTCGACTTTATCGAGCAGGGTCGCGACTTACGGCGGATCTACGACACCGAACCGACCGCCTATCGGGACGATTGGCGGCTGACGCCGAAACAGGCGCGCCATATTCGCGGAGTGCAGGGCAATACGTGGTGCGAGCGGATTCCGAGCGTCCGGCGGATGCAATATCAGGTGATGCCGCGGCTGCTGGCCATCAGCGAGATCGGGTGGGCGCAGCCCGAGGCCAAGGATTGGGCCGACTTCGAACGACGTTTCGTAACCCAGGTCGATTACCTCGACCGGCACGGCATCAACTACCGGGTACCGGATTTGACCGGTTTCAACGACATCAACGTTTTCGTGGATACGGCGGTGATCGAGGTGGGGTGCCTGCTGCCGAACATCGAGGTGCGGTACACCACCGACGGCTCTTTCCCGGGACCGGAGTCTACGCTCTATACCGGACCGATCACGGTAACCGAGTCGACCGGATTTATCTTCCGGCCGTTCCGTCCGGACGGCTCGGCCGGTGCGATGCAGCGGGCCGAGTATCGCAAAGAGGCTTACCTCCCGGCCCAGACCCTGCCCGACCGCAAGCTGGAGAACGGCGTGCGGATGATCTACCACGAGTTCAACGGCCGCCGGTGCGCCGACATCGAAAAAGCAGAAGTCGTCAGGGGCTACAACCTCGACAGCGTCTCGATACCGGACAAATTGGAAGGGTGGCTCGGCCTGGTCTACGAAGGGTACGTCGAGGTGCCGGAGGACGGGATCTACACCTTTGCGCTGACCTCGAACGACGGCTCGATGCTCTACGTGGACGGCCAGCTGCTGATCGACAACGACGGACCGCACGGCGACACCCGACTGACCGCCCAGAGAGCTTTGGCCAAAGGCTGGCATCGGATCCGAGTCGAGTACTTCGACATGAACAACGGCGGCATGCTCTCGTTGCAGTGGCAGCGGCCGGGCGACGAGACGCTGCACACCCTCCGGGGGCTGAAACACTAAGGGACGCGGGGTTTTACGACGGGTAGGGCGCGAATTCTTCGCCGCCCTTCCCGCTCTTCTTTTCCGGAAACCACAGATCTTATGAAAACAGGAGTATACATACGAAAAATCACGGTCGAGGGGTTGTGGAACGTCAGCGACCTGGTTTGGGAGCTGACCCCCGAGGTGAACATCCTGGCCGGGAACAACGGCAGCGGCAAGAGCACCATCTTGCGCTGCCTGAGCGACATGTTCACGCAGGGGAGCATCTCGCCGAGCCATCGGGGACGCCTGCGCCGCCTGGTAGTGGAGTTCACGGACGACACGACGGTGAGTTCCGAAGAGCCGTTCGACCCGTCGAGCTATCGGATCAGCGTGGTCAACACCTTCGACACGACGCTCCAGGAGAGCGAGGCGATCTACAAACTCTCGGACGGCACCGTGGCGACCTACCTGGACTGGGAGCTGTACAAGCTCCAGAACCGTTACCTGGCCTACCAGTTGGAGGTGGGTAAGGCTGTGATCGCGGCTTTTTTTTTTGTTAGGGCGTCGTCCGAGATATACACCGGGACAGAGCGTAAGAGTCTGTTTTTCGACACCCTGGACGCGCTGTTGAAACCGACCGGCAAGCGGGTGGATCGCGACAGCGACATGTTGCAGTTCGAGACGCCGTACGGGATGACAATCCGCCCGCACCAGCTCTCCTCGGGCGAGAAACAGGCGTTGATTATCCTGACGAACGTCCTGATCCAGAGCGGCCGGGAGTACATCATGGTGATGGACGAGCCGGAGATCTCGCTGCATTTCGACTGGCAGCGTCGTTTGATCGAGGACATTCGTCGTTTGAATCCGAAGCTCCAGTTGATCGTGGCGACGCACTCACCGGCCGTGGTGATGAACGGCTGGACGGACCGGGTTACGGAGATCGGCGACCTGATCCGGCCCAGAAGCGAAGACGACGGCCCTAAGAAGAAAGATGGCCCAGAAAACCCAATCAGAACTAAATAATAATCATTCAAACCTTTATTGTTATGATCAGAGGGTTACTCATGAGCGGCCTTGGAGTGGCCGGAACGTTGGCCTTGTTGCTGGCCGCTCGTTGGCTTCCGGAACGGCTCGAAACCATGCAGGCCGAGGAGATGCAGGCGATCATCGACCGAGCCGAGGCGGGCGACGTCAAGGCGCAGTACGAATTGGGGGAGCTCTACTACACCGGCGACAAGGGGATTACGGATTGGAAACAGTCCGTGAAGTGGTATCGCTCGGCGGCCGAACAGGGACACG
>JAIDFC010000090.1:2988-19278 GCA_029054535.1 Rikenella sp.
GTGAAGTGGTATCGCTCGGCGGCCGAACAGGGACACGTACAGGCGCTGTTCAACCTTGGGGTACACTACAGCGAGGGTAACGGCGTGAAGCGGAGCATGAAAGAGGCAGCCCGGTGGTGGGGCAAGGCGGCCGAAGCGGGCAACGCGAGGGCACAGTACAACCTGGGGGCTTGTTACGAGAACGGACAAGGAGTTACGCGGAGTTACCAGAAAGCGGTCGAATGGTATCGTGCGGCGGCGGAACAGAACCTGCCGTTGGCACAGCATCAGTTGAGCGTTTGCTATGCCGAAGGGAAGGGCGTAGAGCGCAACGAGGCCGAAGCGGAACGCTGGGATCGGCGGGCCCGGAAGAATGGCTGGGGAGGAGGAGACTCGCAGGATCGAGATGTCGCGCGCGTTTCTCGTGCGAAGCGATCCGGTGTTTTTGATGAGTAGAATATAAAACCACTGAAAATGAACGAGGTAGAGTTTCGGGGTCTTTTGCGGCAAGCCGAGCAGGGCGATGCCAAGGCACAATGTACGTTGGGGGTTTACTACGCCACAGGAGAAGGCGTAGAGCAGGATCTCGCCGAGTCTCTCCGGTGGTATCGCCTGTCGGCGGAGCAGGGCAATGCTAAGGCGCAATACAAATTGGGGCTTTGCTATTATAATGGCCAAGGTGTGGAACCGGATTTGGCCGAGGCCGTGAAATGGTTCCGTCTGGCTGCGGAGCAGGGCAATGACAAGGCGCAATACAGCCTGGGGGTTTGCTATGACGAGGGAGACGGGGTCGAAGAGGATCCGGCCGAGGCGGTGAGGTGGTACCTTCTGGCTGCGGAGCAGGGCAATGCCGAGGCGCAATACAGCCTGGGGGGGTGCTATTATAATGGCCAAGGTGTGGAACCGGATTTGGCCGAGGCCGTGAAATGGTTCCGTCTGGCGGCGGAGCAGGGACATGCTCTGGCGCAATTCAACCTGGGGGTTTGCTATTATAATGGCCAAGGTGTGGAGCAAGGTTATGCCGAGGCCGTGAAATGGTTCCGTCTGGCGGCGGAGCAGGGCTATGCCGAGGCGCAATTCAACCTGGGGGTTTGCTATGACGAGGGAGACGGGGTCGAAGAGGATCCGGCCGAGGCTGTGAGGTGGTACCTTCTGGCTGCGGAACAGGGCTATGCCAGGGCACAATACGTCTTGGGGTTTTGCTATGAAAAAGGCAGGGGGGGTGAAAAAGACGAGTCCGAGGCGGTGAAATGGTATCGGCTGGCTGCGGAGCAGGGACATGCCGTGGCGCAATTCAACCTGGGGGTTTGCTATGACGAGGGAGACGGGGTCGAAGAGGATCCGGCCGAGGCGCAGATGAGGATCCGTCGGGAGGCGGACCAGTCATATGCCGAGGCGCAATACGTCTTGGGGCTTTGCTATGACGAGGGTGCTGGGGTTGAAAAAGATCAGGCTGAGGCCATGAGGTGGTACCTTCTGGCGGCGGAGCAGGGACATGCCGAGGCGCAAGAGAAGCTGGAGGATTTGCTGTAGCGTGCTGTGGGCTTGATTGGGGGGGAGAGGAATAGGCTGGCGGGATCGCGATGTCGCGCGCAAAGCGATCCCGCATTTTTTGACAAGCAAAACAATTGAAAATGAACAAAGTAAAATTTCAGGATCTTTTGCGACAAGCCGAATCGGGCGATGCCGAAGCGCAATTCGAGCTCGCAGCCTGCTATGAAGACGGCAAGGGAGTCAAACAAGACCAGACCGAAGCTGTGAAATGGTACCGCTGCGCGGCCGATCAGGGCTCAGCCCGGCTCAATATGTTCTCGGTGAATGTTACGCCATGGGCGAAGGCGTAGAGGAAGACAACGCGGAAGCCTTCAAATGGTATCAGGCGGCAGCCGAACAAGGACATGCCGAAGCGCAGTTTCATCTCGGAAATTGTTATTGGGCCGGCGCGGGGTGTGAGAGAGATCCGGAAAAAGCGTTCCTATGGAACGGCCGGTCGGCGGAACAGGGCTTTATCGGCGCACAACACTTCTTTATGGCTTGTTATGAAAACGGACTGGGCGTAGAGAAAGACCCGGTCGAGGCGGAACGGTGGCGGAAGCTGGCCGAAGCCAATGCGGCGGCCGCTGCGGAGAGGGAAGACGACGAAGAAGAGGAGCTGGTATGGTAGCGCGCGGGAGACGAGCCGAATAACACAGATAACAAACGACACAAGACCGAACGCTGGATTCTCAAAATGAAATCCAACGTCCGGTCTTGTGCATTTCCAAAGTTCGAAACGTTTTCCGACCTAAAAAACAAGGTTCGGTTCGGGAAACGCCCACCACGCGCGAGAGAAACTCTTTCCGGACCGGCCCCAAGAATCGGTTCATAAGAAACACCTTCTCCTCGACCAACGACCCTTCGACCATGATCGAATGCCCGTCAAAAAGACCGCCGCCTATATACCACGCCCGGAAAGTCCCCGTACTTAGTTAACAGAAAGCATCAACGAGCCGCCGCCCCCTCTTTCTGCTGCCAGATCAAAGCCGAAGCCCCCAGCACCGCCGCATTCTTGCCGTCGATCCCCGACGGTAAGAGCTTCACCTTGTTCCGGAAGTTCGACAGCATGTGCATCTCCATATACTTCTTGGTCGGCTCGAAGATGTACTTCCCGGCCTTGGCCAACCCCCCGAACAGGAAGATCGCCTCCGGCGAGGTGATCGTTACGGCATCGGCCAACGCCTGCCCGAGGATCATCCCCGTATATTCATACGCCTCGATCGCCAACCGATCCCCATTCAGCGCCGCCTTGGTAATCATCTCGGCCGTCAGCTCGTTGAAACTGTAGTTTCTGAACTCGCTGTCTTCGATATGGTCGGCCAACAACTTGAACGCCGTCCGCTTGATCCCCGTCGCCGACACATAAGTCTCCAAGCACCCCTTCCTCCCGCACCCGCACACCCGCGCACTGGCCGTCTTATTGACAATCACATGCCCGAGTTCCCCCGCAAAACTGTCGTGCCCGTACACCAACTGCCCATTCGCCACGAACCCGCTCCCCAAGCCCGTCCCGAGCGTAACGACGATAAAATCCTTCATCCCCTTGGCCGCCCCGTAAACCATCTCCCCAATGGCCGCCGCATTGGCATCGTTGGTAATCAGAATCGGAATCGTCGGATAGTACCGCTTCATCTTCTCGACAAACGGAATCACGCCCTGCCAAATCAAATTGGCGGCATACTCAATAGTCCCGTTGTAATAATTGGCGTTCGGCGCGCCGATCCCGATCCCGATAATCTCGTGCTCCCCGTCCAGATTCTTCACCAAGTTCTGAATCCCGATATAAAGTTCCTCCAAATACTGGTCGAAATCCGGAAAATTCTTCGTCGGAACTACCCCCTCGCCGTACATGTTCCCCTCGCGGTCCACCAATCCGTACACGGAATTCGTCCCCCCGATGTCGATCCCTACTGCTAATTGCTTCATCTGCTATTGGTTTAGATGTTCTTTGCTTTCGTATTCCAAATGTAAAAAAAATTTCCCAATTCCTAACAACTTTATCGTATCTTCGTCTCTAATTATTATCCGTTCATTTTTTCTGTAACCGGTCATTAGCTACGTGCTGGTACTGTTCTTTTTGTGAACAAAAAGAACCAAAAAAACTTCAGCACGCATCCCGCTGGGATGCTCTGGCCGTGTCTACCCTTGTGATCGGGTGGGGTTCTTTTAGGCGCGCCTGAGTCTTAGCTCGCATGAAGCGCGCCCGAAAAGAATCCCCACCCATCCAATGGGCCGGAGCATTAGATTGCGGATGCCTAAGGCGTAGCGTAGCTAGTTAAAAGTTTTTGGTGCCGCTTTTTACAAAAAGCGGCAGTTCTGTACAGTAGCCAAAGAATGTTTACAAAGAAACGAACGATAAAAAATATAGAAGATGCAAGATAAAGAGACGTTGTTGGCAATTGTGGAGAGGGCTATTGGAGCTTTGCCATTGGAGGAGGCCGAGCCGACCGGGTTGTACGCGCCGATCCGGTATATACTGGAAGACGGGGGGAAGCGGATCCGTCCGTTGTTGTGTTTGATGGGGGCCGATTTGTATGGCGGGCGGGCGGAGAGCGCGCTGAGCGCCGCTGTGGCGGTGGAGGTGTTCCATAACTTCACCTTGTTGCACGACGACATTATGGACCAGGCCGAGTTGCGTCGGGGACGTCCCACCGTGCATCGGAAATGGGATCCCAATAGCGCGATTTTGTCGGGCGACGCGATGTTGATTTTGGCTTACCGGATCCTGCAAGACGGCGCAGGGGTTTACGGGTCGGAGAAGCTGCCGGCTTTGCTCGACGTTTTCAGCCGCGGGGCGATGGAGGTTTGCCAGGGGCAGCAGTACGACATGGATTTCGAGAGTGCCGAGCGGGAGGTCTCGTTGGACGAGTATATCGAGATGATCCGGCTGAAGACCTCGGTGTTGTTGGCGGCCGCGTTGGAGATGGGGGCGATCGTGGGGGGCGCTTCGGAAGGGGAGCGGCAGGCGTTGTACGAGTTCGGGGTAAACCTCGGGCTGGCATTTCAGATCCAGGACGATTTGCTGGACACTTATGGCGACGCCGAGACCTTCGGGAAGACCATCGGCGGAGATATTGCGGTCGGGAAGAAGACTTTTTTGCACATTACGGCCATGGAGCGGGCCTCGGCCTCGCAGCGCGAGGCGATTTCGAGACCGGGAGATAGGGCCGAGAAACTGTCCCGGGTGCGCGGGATTTACGACACCTTAGGCGTGCGCGGTGCGGCCGAGGAGACGATCGCGGCGTACTTCGACCGGGCGCTGGCAGCTCTGCACCAGGCTCATGCCGTTCCGGAACGCTTGGCTGTGCTCGAAAAATATGCTTATTCACTGCTGAAAAGAACGAAATAACCATGTATAAGGAATTATTCAACGACCCGCATAGCGCGAGCGAGAAGGTGTACGTAAGCGGCGATTTGCATCTGGACGTTCGGGTGGGGATGCGGCGGGTGAACCTGACCGACGGGAGCCACATCGACCTCTACGACACGACGGGGCCTTATACCGAGCCGGACTACGAGGCCGATACGGAGCGGGGGATTCCTGCATTACGGGCTAAATGGATCGAGGCGCGGGCGGCGGCACTGCCCGAGGGCGAATTCCACACCCAGATGTGGTATGCCCGACGGGGGATCGTTACCCCGGAGATGGAGTACGCCGCGCTGCGCGAAAACGCCGGCATTGCACCCGGCGAGAAAGGGTATATCACCGCCGAACAGGTGAGACGGTCGATTGCGGAGGGCCGGGCGATTCTGCCGGCCAACCGGCGGCATCCGGAGACCGAACCGATGGTGATCGGCACGGAATATCGGGTCAAAATCAACGCCAATATCGGAAACTCGGCCTTGGGTTCGTCGATCGCCGAGGAGGTCGAAAAGGCGTTGTGGGCTATTCGGTGGGGGGCCGATACGGTGATGGATCTTTCGACGGGCAAGGATATTCACCGCACGCGGGAGGCCATTCTGCGGAACGTGCCGGTGCCGATCGGGACGGTGCCGATGTACCAGGCGCTGGAAAAGGTCGACGGGGTGGTCGAGAATATGACCTGGGAGGCTTATCGGGAAACACTGATCGAGCAGTGCGAACAGGGAGTCGACTACTTCACGATCCACGCGGGACTCTTGAAAGAGCATGTTCCGCTGGCCCGGCGGCGGGTTACGGGGATCGTCTCGCGCGGGGGGTCGATCATGGCCAAGTGGATGGCGCATCACGACCGAGAGAGCTTCCTGTACGAGCATTTCGACGAGATCTGCGAGATCATGGCGCGCTACGACGTAGCGTTGTCGCTAGGCGACGGGCTGCGACCGGGATCGATTGCGGACGCGAACGACGCGGCGCAGTTCGGAGAGCTGAAGACGCTGGGCGAGTTGTGTCGCCGGGCGTGGGAGCATGACGTACAGGTGATTATCGAAGGGCCGGGCCATGTGCCGATGGACCGGATCCGGGAGAACATGGACCGGCAGATCGAATGGTGCCACGGCGCGCCGTTCTATACGCTAGGGCCGCTGGTGTCGGACATCGGGGCGGGCTACGACCATATCACCTCGGCGATCGGGGGAGCGATGATCGGCTGGTTCGGGACGGCGATGCTCTGCTACGTTACGACCAAGGAGCACCTGGCGCTGCCGAACCGGGACGACGTGCGCGAGGGGGTGGTAACCTACAAACTGGCGGCCCACGCGGCGGACTTGGCCAAGGGCCATCCGGCCGCCATCGCGCACGACCTGGCGATGAGCCGTGCACGATACGATTTTCGGTGGATGGACCAGTTCAACCTGTCGCTGGACCCGGAACGGGCGCGGCGCATGCACCGCGAGATGGTGGGCGAGAATGCCGACTTCTGCGCCATGTGCGGTCCCCACTTCTGCGCCATGAGAATCACCAAATCCATCAAATAGTCGGCTTTCGTGTTCGGGTCGAGGGGGCGTTCTTCTTAAACTGAACTTCGCTTGTTTTGCCTGGCGAGGGTTGCGAACAAAGAGAACGATTCCAGCCGACACGAAAAAATGCACTCGGTTATATCCTCTTAGTGCGCGTCGAGCCAGCTGGTACCGGCCTGGGCTTCAACCAAGAGCGGTACGGCCAGCGTCGCCGCCGAGGACATCGCCTCCGATACCAAAGCCGTGATCGCCGTAACCTCGGCCTGCGGCACCTCGAGAACCAGTTCGTCGTGGACCTGCAGCACGATCCGTGCTCCGCTGCCCCGCTCGCGCAGCAGACGGTCCACCTCGATCATCGCGATCTTCATGATGTCCGCCGCACTCCCCTGGATCGGCGCATTGATCGCATTCCGTTCCGCCAGCGAACGCGTCATCGAATTACTCGACCGGATGTCCCGCAGGTAGCGTCTCCGTCCGAAGATCGTCTCCACATAGCCCCGCTCCCTCGCCTCGGCCACCACCCGATCCATATACGCTTTCACCCCCGGATAGTGCCTGAAGTAGCCGTCGATCAACTCCTTGGCCTCCGGCCTCGGAATATGGAGCCGCGTCGCCAGCCCGAAAGCCGAAATGCCGTAAATAATCCCGAAATTAGCCGTCTTGGCCCGCCGCCTCTGTTCACGCGTTACTGCGTCGAGCGACACCCCGAAAACCTTGGCCGCCGTGGCCGTGTGGATGTCCTCGCCGTCGAGAAAGGCCCGTTGCAACGCCCCGTCGCCCGACAGGTGGGCCATGATGCGCAGTTCGACCTGCGAATAGTCCGCCGACACGATCACATGTTCGTGATCCGGCGCCGTAAAAGCCTTGCGAATCTCGCGTCCGGCGGCGTCGCGGATCGGGATGTTCTGTAGATTGGGGTTCGTCGAGCTGAGCCGCCCCGTAGCCGTAACCGCTTGGTTGAACGACGTATGGATCCGTCCCGTAGCCGGGTGAATCAGTTGTGGAAGAGCTTCGATATAGGTCGAGAGGAGTTTCTTCAATCCCCTGTATTCCAAAATCTTATCGATGACCGGATGTTTGTCCGAAAGGGATTGCAGATACTCTTCGTCCGTCCGGTACTGCCCCGTTTTGGTCTTCTTGGGCTTGGGGTCGATGCGGAGCGTCCCGAACAGCACGTCGCCCAGCTGCTTGGCCGAGTTGACGTTCAGGTCCGGCGCGCCGGTCTCTTCCCGGATCTCGGCTTCGAGCCGCGCCGCTTCGACCGTCAGCGCGGCTCCCGACTCGCCCAGGATGCCTCGATCTACGAATACGCCGGCCGCCTCCATCCGCGCCAAGACCGGAATCAACGGCGCCTCGATCCGACAGTACAGGTCGGTCTGCTGCGTCTCTTCCAAGAGCGGCCACAGCTTCCGGTAGAGTTGCAGCGTGATGTCGGCGTCCTCGGCCGCATACTCCGCCACGGCCGCCGGATCGGCCACCGCCATCGAGATCTGTTTCGCCCCCCGGCCGATCAAGGCCTCGATCGGCACGGGGTCGTAGTTCAGAAAACTCCGCGAGAGGAAGTCCATCCCGTGGCGAGCCTCCGGGTCGAGGAGGTAGTGGACGATCATCGTGTCGTAGAGCGGCCCCCGCACCTCGATCCCCGCCGCGTGCATCAGCACCAGCATGTCGAACTTGATGTTCTGGCCGATTTTCCCGATCCGCTCGTCCTCGAACAGCGGTCGCAGCGCAGCCAGCACCGCCGACCGGCGTTCGGCAGTCGGGGTCGGCACCCACCACGCCTCGTGCGGCTCGACGGCGAACGAAAGGCCCACCAGGTCCGACTGCAACGGGTCGATCCCCGAGGTCTCGGTGTCGAAGCAGAAGCGGTCGACGCTCCCCAGAAGCGCGACCAGCGCCGCCAGCTCATCGTCGGTTTCGACGGTTCGATAATCGTGTTCCGTGGTCAGTATCGTCGCATACCCAGCCATCGCCTCATCGCCTTCAACCAGCGCGGGGGTCGGCGGAACGACCAGTTCCGGCAACGCCTCGGCCGCCTCGCCCGGGGGGGCGTCGAACAGCGACATCTGGCCGGTCAGCTGCGAGTACGGCTTCGGTTTCCCCGGCTTCTTGCTAAGCGGAGGCAACGTACTGGCGCTCAACGCGCTGCTGTGAAAAATCCGGCTGTCGATATCCCGCAGCAGGAGGTTGAAGCCGTGTTCGATATAGATGCTCCGCAGGGCCGCATAGTCGGGCTCCTCGATCCGCAAGGCTTCGGGGTCGAACTCGATCGGAACGTCCAGCTTGATCGTAGCCAGCACTTTCGACAACCGGAGTTGTTCCTGGTTTTCGAGCACCGAAGCGCGCAGCTTCGGTGTCAGCGACTCGGCATTGGCGATGATCGTTTCGACGTCGCCCCACTCGGCCACCAGCTTCCGCGCCCCCTTCTCGCCCACGCCCGGAACGCCAGGAATGTTGTCCGACGCGTCGCCCCACAGAGCCAGGATGTCGATCACCTGCCGCGGCTCGGCGATCCCGTAGTTTTCGCACACCTTATCCAGCCCCACGATATCGATCCCCTCGCCCCCCTTGGCGGGTTTGTACATGCTGACGTTCTCGCGGATGAGTTGTCCGTAGTCTTTGTCCGGCGTTACCATATAGACGTCGTACTCGCCGCAGCACGAGGCTTTGTGCGACAAGGTGCCGATCACGTCGTCGGCCTCGTAGTTCGGCACCTCCAGCACCGGAATCCGCATCGCCTCCAAAATCGACTTGATGTGCGGAACGGCGGCGATAATATCCTCAGGCGTAGCGTCGCGATTGGCCTTGTACTCCGGGTACAGCTCCCGCCGGAACGACCCGCCGGGCGGATCGAAAGCCACGCCGAGGTACTTCGGCTGTTCGCGAACCACGAGCTCGTTCAGAAACTTCGCGAAACCGAAGATCGCCGAAGTATTCAACCCCTGCGCGTTCCGCATCGGACGGTTGATGAACGCGTAATGGAATCGGAATATCAACGCGTAGGCGTCGATCAGAAATAGTTTCTCCATGGTTAAGTATCGCGTATGTTCGCCGACTGCTACGTATTGTCTTCAGCCCGCCAGGTGGCATGAGATTTTTCGGTCTCGTAGAGCTTCACCTCGGCCAGACGCACCCCCTCCGGCAAGCATTCGGCGATCTGCACCGCCCAGCGGGCGAGCATCTGCTCGCAAGTCGGCTGATAATCCACCAGATAGACCCGTTCCCACTTCTCGCGGATCTGTTCGAGCAACGGGCCGTTCTGCGGCGTCTCGCGCAACACGAAGGCGTGATCGTACCGTTCGACGATCAACCGGTTCACGATCCGTTTCAACTCGCCGAAGTCCATCACCATCCCGTACCGCGGACTCGTCGGATCTTCGCACGGTTCGCCCACGACGGTTACGAACAACCGGTACGAATGGCCGTGCACGTGGCGACACAAACCGTCGTAACCCTCCAGGGCGTGGGCCATCTCGAAACCGAACTCCCGAGTCAGTCGAATCCTTGCCATAAACTATGATATTTTGCCGTTCTGTCCATTTTGAGCCGCACGGGACCGTTCCTTTTCCAAGGGAAAGGAACGGTCCCGTGCAGAGTATGCCGAAGAGCAACACTGTCAATCAACGTCCATTGAGCAGCTCTTCCAACACAGCCACCATTGCTTCCGGCTGCAACTGCGAACGTTCGAGACCTTCCGGCGTGAAAAGCGCGACGGTTTCGTTCAACTCTTTCAGCCCCGTAGTATCTCCCGCAGCGGCCAACGCTTCACGGAGGATCCGAATTTTCTCGGCTTGTTGAATCCCCTCGACCAGCCGTTCAAACCGAATACTACTCCGATCCCCCGGGTAGACGATGTAGCAGTCGCCCGCCGCCCAGGTCCGGAAACGCGAGTCGCGCAGCGGGTCGGCCGTCCAGCTGTTGTAGGTCCAGCGCAACGCCCCGTCGTATCCCCCCGCCACGGCATGCACCGGCAGCCACGCCGCCTCGGCCGGAGCCGAGAACGTGAAGGTGTTCGGGAAGCTCTCCGTGCAGCAGACATAGACCGTACTGATCTGTCCCCGCGCCTCGCGAGCCGCCTTGACCTCGGCCGGGAACCGGTGCGTATACGGAATACTCAGGTCGTACAGATCGGCCTGTATCTCGTCGTGATAATTCCCCGCCAGCGTAATTTTGAACTCCGGATCGGCCTCCCGAATCAGTTTGATCGCCTCCTGCATCGCCTTCATCGGTCGTTCGTCCATCGAAATGGCCGTGCGGTCGAGCCACCCCTTCTCACGCAAATGGCACGCGAAGTCCTTCAGGAACGGCAGCCAGTAAGCCCTGTACGCCTCGTCGCCCGGCTCGGCCTTCACGAACAAGACCCGACCGGTCGCCTGGTCGAAGTAGTCGAAACTCAGCGCCCACGGAATCATCGTGTAGCAGTTGATCTGCCGGTCGATCCCCACGTCGTTGAGCATGAAGTCCACCCAGCGGTCGAACACCGTATAGTCGTAGCTCCACGTGCTGTTGATCCTCCGGATCTTGGCGATCATGCTGTCGAACGGGTCCTCGGTCTGCCCGGCCCACGGTTTGTGCATGATGGAAGCGGTTACGACCTTCTGCCCCGCCGCCGCCAGCCGCTTCATCAAAGGCCGCATGGCGTCGAAATGCTCACGGCTCCAGAGCGGCACCCCGTAATAGCGCGCCACGGCATACGGATTCTGCCACAAATCGAGGTGGAAGGCCCAATCTTTCGGCTCGGGCAGCGTCCGATCCACGACCTCGAGTTGAAGATCGATCTTCAGGGGTTTCAGGTTCTTCCCGGAAACGGTCAACACGCCCCGATAGGTCCCGGCCGTCGCCTCGCGCGGCACCGCCACCTGTACCCAGATCGGCTGCGCTGTCCGCGGCGCCAGATCCCGAACGCTCGCCGTGTCGAGCACGTCGGCCACCGCCGACGAATCCCAAGCGGTCCGATCGGGCCGGTGTCCGCACCCGCCGCCGCCCGGATTGAGTCCGTCGGTCATCACATACCGCACGAAATAGGCCCGCACGGCCTCCGCCGAGATCACCGCCCGACCGCTCCCGCGCAGGTCGCTCACCGAAACGCTCACCTCCTCCAACTCCCGCTTGGTCCACAACACGGCCTGCCCATTGACCCGCTCACCTCGCCAGGCCTTTACACGCAATCGGCTGCTATGCTCGATTTCCGGCACGTCGAATTTCCGGTACCGCGTATCGATATCGCCCCAACTCAACTCCACGGGCCGCTTCATGCGATTCCAAACTTCCACGCCATCGTATGGTTTTCCGTCGGTCAACTCTTCGTAATCTCCCGACAACCCGATGCCACGGGTCGGCTCTTGCGCTTGTCCGCTAACGCTCCACAGACCCAAGAAGATGACAATCCATATCTTTCTCATAGCTATTTATAATTTGTATCGGCTGAAATCAGTCATTGACTACAATACGGAACTGCCGCTTTTTGTAAAAAGCGGCACCAAAAACTTTTAACTAGCTACGCTACGCCTTACGCTGCCGCAATCCTTAGGGTTTGTGGGGTGGGGTTCTTTTAGACGCGCCTGAGTCTTAGCTCGCATAAAGCGCGCCCAAAAAGAATCCCCACCCCAAGCACCAGGCTGACACGGCCAGAGCATCCCGTAGGGATGCGTGCTAAAGTTTTTTTGGTTCTTTTTGTTCACAAAAAGAACAGTTCCAGCACGTAGATAAAGAACGATTCCAGTCCGGTCGAACCAATAATTAGTCGAGACAGATTTCATCGACAAAGAGGAACGCCGGACTCCCCGCCCCCGGATGCCAAGCCGGCATCGCATGTTCCGGTTTTGCAACGATTTTGACGTAACGAGCCGTCGTAGGTTCGAAGAGGAGTTCGTGAACATAGACTCCGTCTCGATCTTTGTTTCCCATGACCGGATAGTCCGCTTCGGCGACCGTCCGGAAGTTTTTACCGTCGTCCGAGACCGCCACGCCGAAGTAGCGTGCGTCAAAGACCCAATCGCCTTTCACCACGCAGGTTTCGATCTGCGCGCGAGAGATTTCGGTCGAGTCCTGGCCGAGGTCGATCACCGCCTCCAGGTCGTTCTGCCAGAAGGCGATCCACCGCCCCGTTTTGTAATTTCCGTTGCCCCGCAAGCCGTCCACAAGGGTCCCCGCCCCGGCATATTCATACTGTTTGTTGATCGGCTGGAGCATCGCGATCGGCCGCACGCTCGCCTTGTTGAAAGCGATCTCTTCGGTAAAGACCCGGCTATGCCCCGTCGGTCGCACGACCACCGCCTTGAGCGTCCCCGGTTCCGAGATCTTGAGCGTGTCGACATACCGCGGCGAAGAGGTCGTCGGTTCCGTTCCGTCGAGCGTGTAGTGGATCGGCGCGCCGTCGATGGCCGTCATCGCCACGTCCAACACCCCTTCGGCCGGGTTCGGCACGAACGAAACGTTCACGTCGAAAACGTGCGTCGCGTAGTTGTAACCCATCAGGTCGTAGATCCGCACCAGTTGCGGTAGACGCGCCAAAAACTCGTCGTAGTTCTTGCGCCCCGGTTCGCTCCACTGGATCTCGGCCAGCGCGGCCATCCGCGGCAGCTCCATGTATTCCACCTGACGGAAGTTCGGAATGTACTCGGTCCAGAGGTTCGCCTGCACGCCGATGATGTACTTCGCCTCTTCCGGCGTCAGGAGCGGCGACACCGGCTCGTAGTTGTAGACCATTTCGACCGGCACGTACCCGCCGATGGCAATCGGTTCTTTATCGGTCTCCTTGCTCTGGTAGTAGTCGAAGTAGAGGTACGAGGTCGGCGTCATAATGGCCTGGTGCTTCTGCCGGGCCGCTTCGATCCCGCCTTCGACGCCGCGCCAGCTCATCACCGTCGCGTTCGGCGCCAGCCCCCCTTCGAGGGTCTCGTCCCAGCCGATCATCTGCCGCCCGCGGGCGTTCAGGAACTTCTCGGCATGGTTGATGACAAAGCTCTGCAAATACTCTTCAGCCGTATGTTTCGCGTCGCCCTTGATCCCCAGCGCGCGGATCCGCGCCTGGCACTTCGGACAAGCCTTCCACCGCACTTTCGGACACTCGTCGCCCCCGACGTGGATATATTCGCTGGGGAAGATCTCGACGACCTCACCCAGCACGTCGTCGATAAACTTCAGCGTGGCGTCGTTCCCGACACAAAGCACGTCGTCCGCCACCCCCCACTGGCCCCACACCTCGTACGGTCCGCCCGTGCACCCCAGTTCCGGATAAGCGGTCAGCGCCGCCAGCATATGCCCCGGGAGGTCGATCTCCGGAATCACCGTAATGTGCCGTTCGGCCGCATAGGCCACGATTTCGCGTGCCTCGTCCTGGGTATAGAACCCGCCGTACGGAATACTGTCGTACCGCCCGCTATTATGTCCGATCACGGTGGCTTTCCGCTTGGACCCGACGGCGGTCAGCTCCGGCCGCCCTTTGATTTCGATCCGCCATCCCTGGTCGTCGGTCAGGTGCCAGTGGAAACGGTTCATATTGTGCAACGCCAGCATGTCGATGAAGCGTTTCACGGAGTCGACCCCGATAAAATGGCGACTCACGTCCAAGTGCGCGCCCCGATAGCCGAATCGCGGCCAATCGTTCACTTCGACCGCCGGCAGCAGCACCGCCGCAGCGCCTTCGACCACCGGCAACGCTTTGCGCAAGGTTTGAATCCCATAGAACACGCCCGCTTCCGAAGCCCCGGCGATCGTAACGCCCTCTTGCCCGACGGCGAGCCGATAGGCCTCCGGCTTCTCCGGATCGAGTCCCAAGGCCAAGGCGATATGCCCGGTCGTCGCAGCAGCCCCGTCGGCCGTAGCCGCCTCGATCTGCAATTTCAGACCGGTCATCTGTTCGACATATTCGCTCAGAAACGCCGCGTTCCGCGCCATCGCGTCGTTTCCCTCCGGATAAAGAATCTTCACGTCGGCATTCAGCGTAAAGCCCTGCCCTGTCTTCGCCTCGATCTGTTGCGGCAACGGAATGACCTCGTAATCGGCCTTCGGAGTCGAGCTGCCCGAACATGCGGCCAGCGTACCGGCCAAAAAGAGTGTTCCTAAGAATCGATGGATTAATCTCATAAATGTATTGTGTAGTTTGTAGTTAGTAATTTCCGTATTTCGTTCATGGCCAGCCATCGCGCCATCGCCTATTCCGGTCGAATTCCGTTCTCGACGAGATATTCCAAAAGATCGGCATACTCCGTCTCGCTGACCTCGTCGACCTCGTGATCGTAAAAAAAGAGGCGATCGCCGCACTGCCCCGTGGCATCGATCCGAAATCCGTACAGATCGCCGCAACCGTTATCGCTCACATAAAGATATTTCCCCGGCCCGAGCGCTCCTTGAAAGCGGTTCTCCTCCTCAAGCGAGTATCTTCCCGCAGGATCGAGCGAGAAGAGGACCGAGAACCCGAATAACCCGCCGCCATAGGTCCGCAGAAGTTGTTTGTATTTCTCGGGCAACCGGATCCGATGGGTCTTCTCGAAGTCTGCCATCTCCTCCTCTCGTGGAATGGCATCCCGGTCCAAGCAAGAGAGTATCGGTCTTTTCCGCCTCTCCGTTTCCCAGATCCGAACGAAAGTTTCAAACTTCATGAAGACGAATATTATATCCTAATACTATGTCCCGCTCACCAGCGAACGCGCCGCCGCCATACTCAAGCACTCTGCCCTCCCCCGCCTCAGCGCCGGTCGCCGAAGAGCGAGGCCACGAACCGCTCGCGGTCGAACACCTGGAGATCGTCAATCCCCTCGCCCACACCGATATACCGCACCGGAATCCGGAACTGTTCCGAAATGCCGATCACCACCCCGCCTTTCGCGGTCCCGTCGAGCTTGGTGATGGCCAGCGACGAGATCTGCGTAGCGGCCGAGAACTGCTTGGCCTGCTCGAAAGCGTTCTGACCCGTAGAGCCGTCCACCACCAGCATCACCTCGTGCGGCGCGCCCGGCACCACTTTCTGCATCACGTTCCGAATCTTGGTCAGTTCGTTCATCAGGTTGATTTTGTTGTGCAACCGCCCGGCGGTATCGATGATCGCCACGTCGGCCCCCGCCGCTTTCGCTGCCGAGAGGGTGTCGAAGGCCACCGAAGCCGGATCGGCCCCCATCTGTTGCTTCACGATCCGCACACCGGCCCGACCGGCCCACACCTCGAGCTGGTCGATCGCCGCAGCCCGGAACGTGTCGGCAGCACCCAGAAACACACTCTTCCCGACCGCCGCCAGTCGTGCGGCGAGCTTCCCGATGGTGGTGGTCTTCCCCACTCCGTTGACCCCCACGACCATCAACACGAACGGATTCCCCGCCGCATCCTTCTCGAACAGCATCCCCAACTCGCCCTCCGCCTCTGCAGACGGAGCCTCGGCCAGCAAAGCCGCCACCTCCTCGCGCAAGATCCGATCCAACTCGGCCGTCCCCAGGTACTTGTCCCGAGCCACCCGAGACTCGATCCGCTCGATGATCCGCACGGTCGTATCCACCCCCACGTCGGCGGTTATCAAAATCTCCTCCAACTCGTCCAAAACCTCCTCGTCCACCCGAGACTTCCCGACTACGGCTCGCGACAACCGACCGAAAATCCCCTCCCGACTCCTCTCCAAACCGCTCTCCAACGCCTCCTGCTGCGACTCCCCGGCATCACGCTTCTTAAATAACTCGAATATCCCCATTTCTTTGTCTTAATCTTTTATCTCTTTGTTTATTCTTTAGCGACGGGAGGGTACTGTTCTTTTTAACTTCGCTTCGCTTGTTTTCCTCCTCGCCGCTTGGCATAGCGTGCAAGCCCGCTTTGCTCTCGCTGGCAGCGTCGGTTGTGAACAAAAAGAACCAAAAAAACTTTCGGGAATGCTAACGCATTCCATGGGCTGCCGTAGTCAAGAGCCTTGTT
>JAIDFC010000091.1 GCA_029054535.1 Rikenella sp.
CTGCCGCTTTTTGTAAAAAGCGGCACCAAAAACTTTTAACTAGCTACGCTACGCCTTACGCTGCCGCAATCCTTAGGTTTGCGGGTGGGGATTCTTTTCGGGCGCGCTTAATGAGAACTAAAACCCATGCGCGCCTAAAAGAACCCCACCCCGAAGCACCAGGCTGACACGGCCAGAGCATCCCGTAGGGATGCGTGCTGAAGTTTTTCTGGTTCTCTTTGTTCACAAAGAGAACAGTACCCGCACGTAGCTAAATACTGTTTACAAAAAATAGAACGATTAATAAGCCTGTTGCAAGAGTTCCATGAGCCGGTCCATATCCGGAGTAAGGATAATCTCCGTGCGTCGGTTCCGTGCGCGTGCCGCTTCGGAATTTCCGGTAGCGATCGGTGCATAGAGACTCCGTCCTGCCGCGGTGATTCGTCGTGGGGCGATCCCCTTTTCGCGCAGCAAGATCCGCACCACCGCCGTCGCCCGGTGTACGCTCAAGTCCCAGTTGTCGATGATCTGTTCCCCCTCGTTGAAGCGGTAGGGCAGGTTATCCGTATGCCCCTCGACCATAATGCGGATATTTGGATTCCGGGCCAAGACTTCCGCCACCTTCAACACCGCCCGTTCCCCCTCCGGCGAGACCTCCGCTTTGCCCAGTTCGAAGAGCAGTTTGTCGTCCACCGAGACGTAGATCATCCCGCCTCGTTCGCTCACGGTGAGTCCCTGGCTGCCGAAGTCCTGCAACATCTCGTCTAGCAGTGCCCGTACCTGAGCCAGCGCCTTCGTCCGTTCTTGCAACAAAGTTCGCAGTTCTGCAGCCGAGATGCGCGTCGAGTCCAGCAGGTTGTATTGTGCCTCCAACGAGGTGCGTTGTTCCCGCAGCTGATCGACCTCCGCCCGCAATGCTTCGGTATTTTGTTCTGCTCGCAACGCTCGGGTTTGGGTTCGCCGATAGGTCTTCATCGAGACGCACGACACCGCTCCCCAGCAGAACACGCATCCTGCCAAAAGCGCCAGAGCGGTTATTTTCCCCGTTTTCATAAGGCGAAGATACAAAATTTCTATCTTTGTAATTATATCGAAACGTGAAATGACGGCCAAAGCGACAAAATACCTCGATCGGATCGACTCTCCGGCCGATCTGCGCCGCCTCTCGGCGGACGAGTTGGCGATCTATTGCGCCGAGTTGCGGGAGTTTATCGTGCGCGAGGTGTCGACCAATCCGGGCCATTTGGGGTCGAGCCTCGGGGCGGTGGAGTTGGCCGTGGCGATCCACTACGTGTACGACACGCCGAAAGACCGGTTGGTCTGGGACGTGGGACATCAGGCGTATGCTCATAAGATCATTACCGGGCGGCGGGCTCTGTTCCACACCAATCGTAAGCTGGGCGGGATCAGCGGCTTTCCGAAGATGAGCGAGAGCGAGTACGACGCTTTCGGAGCGGGCCACTCGTCGACCTCGATTTCGGCGGCGTTGGGGCTGGCGCGGGCGTTGCAGAGCGGTGCCGGAGAGCGGCCGCGATGCGTGGCGGTGATCGGCGACGGGGCGATGACCGGCGGACTGGCGTTCGAGGGACTCAACAACGCAGGAGCCGATCCGGGAAACGACATTCTGGTGGTGCTGAACGACAACCGGATCTCGATCGATCCGAATGTCGGCGCGCTGAAGGAGGCGTTGTTGGAGATCAGCACCTCGAGGCATTACAACCGATTCAAAAACGGAACCTGGCGCGCATTGAAGCGTCTGCCGAGGCTCCGGCGGGTGATTCAGAAGGTCATGGGAGGGGCGAAATCTTTCTTCCTGCACCAGAGCAACCTGTTCGAGTCGCTCAATTTCAGGTATTTCGGACCGGTGGACGGGCATGACGTGGCGGGTTTGGTTCGGGCGTTGCGCGATCTGCGCGACCTGCCGGGACCGAAGCTCCTTCACGTGCTGACGGTCAAAGGTAAGGGGTATGCACCGGCGGAACTGGATCAGACGGAGTGGCATGCGCCGGGGCGGTTCGATCCGGAGACAGGAGTACGGCTCGGAGCGGCTTCGTCGGCCGGGGGAACGGGGAAGTTGAAATTTCAGGAGATCTTCGGCCATACGCTGGTAGAGTTGGCGGAGCGGGACGAACGTATTGTCGGAATCACGCCGGCTATGCCGACGGGGTGTTCGATGAACCTGTTGATGGAACGGATGCCGGAACGGACGTACGATGTGGGGATTGCCGAGGGGCATGCCGTTACGTTCGCGGCGGGACTGGCGGCGGGAGGAAAGGTGCCGTTCTGCAACATCTACTCGTCGTTCATGCAACGGGCGGTGGACAACATCATTCACGACGCGGCGTTGCAACGACTGCCGGTGGTGCTGTGTCTCGATCGGGCCGGGCTGGTGGGCGAAGACGGGGCGACGCATCACGGCGCATTCGACTTGGCTCTCTTGCGGGGGGTGCCGAATCTGACGATCGTTGCACCGATGGATGCGGCGGAGCTGCGGAATGCGATGTACACAGCGGCGCAAGCAAAGGAAGGAATGTGGGTGATTCGTTATCCGAGAGGAGGGGCTTTTCGGGCCGATGTTTTGAAAGAACCGTTGGCGTGTGTCGAAACGGGACGGGGACGCATCCTGACCGAACGGTCAGTCGCCGAGGGGGCGTCTGCCGTGGCGGAGGTGGCGATCCTCTCGGTCGGAGCCATCGGGGCGGAGGCGGAACGGGCGGTCGAGACGTTGGCCGAAGAGGGAACGGAGGTGGGACACTACGATCTGCGGTTCGTAAAACCGCTCGACACCGACCTTTTGGACCGGATTGCCGAGCGGGGTTATCGGTATCTGATTACGGTCGAAGACGGGGTGATTGCCGGAGGGGCGGGGAGTGCGGTGTTGGAATATTGCTCGGATCGAGGCTATCTGTCGGACGGTCTGCGGGTGGTGCGCCTGGGGCTGCCGGACCGATTCGTGGAACACGGCGCGGTGGAGCAGCTGCGGTCGCTGTGCGGAATCGATGCGGTGGCCATTGCGGAACGGGTACGCAACTTGCTTCGATGAGGCTTTTCCGGCCAACGGACCCGGCTCCGGTCCGCGTGTCCGCGGTGGGGTGCCGCTGGACACTCCAACCGGGCTGTGTCTGCCGGGCGTTTTGCCGTGTTCGACGCCGGCGGAGAGACCTAAGAGCCTTGGCGAGTGGTGTCCTCCGCGTGGGGCGGCGTCGGACACGCGACTCATTGAGTCGCGGTTTTTCAACCTGCCCAAAGCTGCTTTCGGATCGCAATAACTG
>JAIDFC010000092.1 GCA_029054535.1 Rikenella sp.
AGCTGGCTCCGTTGCGGGAGCTGATCTCCGAGGGGCGGGTGCGGGATGTGCGGGTGCTGGGTGCGATCGGCGTGGTGGAGACCGAGCGACCGGTCGAGATGGCCTCGATTCAACGCGCCTTCGTCGAGGCGGGCGTTTGGGTGCGGCCGTTCGGGCGATTGGTCTACGTGATGCCGCCGTACGTGATCGGCGACGAGGATCTGCAGCGGCTCTGCCGCGCGGTGGCGGAGGTCGTCCGGTCGGAGTGCCGGTAGTCGAGGGGGCGGGATTGACGAAAATTCGTATATTTGTCCGAATAACGAGAATTTTCACGTCATTAAATACAAGGTAAGTTATGATGCTATTGGAGGCGCAGAACCCCGAAACGATCGGCCTGGGTTCGTTGATCCTGAAGGGCGGTTGGCTGATGATTCCGCTGGGACTTCTGTCGGCGATCACGATCTTCATCTTTTTCGAACGCTTCTGGGTCATCCGGCAGGCATCCGGGAAGACCGACTCCGGGTTCATGATCAAGATCCGGGACCTGGTCTACGAGGGGAAGATCGAACAGGCGATCCAGTACTGCCGTTCGCGTCGGAGTCCCGTGGCCCGGATGATCGAGAAAGGGATCATGAACATCGGCCGGTCGAAGGCCGATATCCAGGCGGCGATCGAGAATGTGGCCAATCTCGAGGTGTCGCGCTTGGAGAGCGGCCTTCCGTTCCTGGCCACGACGGCCGGCGGGGCGCCGATGGTGGGGTTCCTCGGGACCGTGCTCGGGATGGTGCAGGCTTTCATGGATATGGCCGCCGCGGGCGGGTCGGTCGACCTGTCGATCCTGGCCAGCGGGATGTACACCGCCATGATTACCACCGTCGGGGGGCTCGTGGTGGGGATTCCGGCCTACTTCGGCTATAACTTCCTGGTGGCCCGGATCGAAAAACTCGTCTTCCAGATGGAGGCCAATACCATCGCTTTCATGGACATCGTTACGGCCAAGGAGAACCCGATGATCGGAACGGGGGGCGGCGCGCCGAACTTCGGGGGGCGTTGAGGGCGGAGTTTCGTCCGAAACGGGAAAACTGCGAAAATCGGGTAAATTATGCTGACACCCCCGAAAAACGGCTGGACCCACTTCGGACTGGAGGGGTTCGAGTACACCTACCGGCTGAGCGACGTGTTCGACAACATCGCTTTTCGGTGGATCGACCAGGCTATTCATGGGCTGGAGACCTTGTCGCCGTTTTGCGTCAAGGGCTACATGGAGCCGGGGCGGATGGTGTGCGTGGTCAGCTATTGGAACTGCCGCGTCTTCGTCGAGCGGGAAGAGAAAGAGGGGTCGGAGCATATAAAAACCGATTCGTTCGGCGAATCGCACACCAGCATGATCGAGTTTTGCCGCCTCCTGGCTCAGGAGGTCAGGGCGGACCTGGACGAATGGACCTCGTTCGGCGAGTACTTCAACGAGTACCGGAGCTTCGAGGAGAACCGGCAGCTGCTCGTCCGGAAACTCGAAAAACTCGAGGCATTGATCGCCGACCGGGAAGCGAACTTTACTCCGAACGAAATGTTTTTTGATTTGGATTAGCCGTACCCCGAGGCGGCGCTTGCTTCGGACGGCGAAACGCTCAATATTCACCACACAGACATCGAAAACTCGCGCATTACGATGGCCATCAAACGAAGTTCCAAAATCGACATGGGGGGCAGTAATTCGTCGCAGACGGACCTGATTTTTCTGTTGCTGTTGTTTCTGATGATCTCCACGACGCTCATCAATCCGAACGCCCTCAAACTCTTGCTGCCCAAGAGCAGCAATGCCAACAAGGAGAAACCGTATACGACGGTCTCGATTACGGCCGACCTGCAGTACTTCGTCGAGACGGAGCAGGTCGCGTTCGACCAGTTGGCCGGCCGGCTGCAATCGCGGCTGGAGGGGGTCGAGGAACCGACCGTCTCGCTGCACTGCGATCGGACGGTGCCGGTGGACGAGGTGGTGAAGGTGATGAACATCGCGCGGGACAATAAGTATAAACTGGTGCTGGCGACGGCGCCGGAATAGGCGGCGCGAGCACGCGGCCGGTTGTTTGCCATTCCGCGAGGCAGAGACTGCTTTTAAAACGGTCGTAGTATCGCCCGCCCACCGTGGCCCCGCGTCCGACACGGTTTCTCTTCCGGGTGGTTCCGCGCGCCACGCCTAAGGAGGCGATTCAACGGTTCGGCGTGAGCCGAATCCGAATGAATCGCCAGGCGCGCGGCCAGAAACGGTTCTTAGAACGTTATAGCGATGCGTAGCATCGCCCGCCCAGCGGGGGCACCCGCGGCCGCGCGGCCCGAGGGCATCGAACACGGTTCCGTCGCCCGCCCGCCTAAGAAGGGATTTCAAAAGTTTCGCCTTTGGCAAAATCTTTATGAAATTCCCGCGGGCGACGGACAAAGAATGTTTTTGAAACAGTCGTCGGGTCGTAGCCTGCGAGGAACGCAATCATTGCGTGAGCAATGAGATATTGCGGGCCTCGCTGGGCGAGGCTACGGCCCGTGCGATCTGCGATCGTGGTTTGTGGCGAATTGAAAACGGGCAGGACGCCCGGGAGCGACAGCAATCGCGGCAAAATTGCGGCCTTCCGCCGGGGGTGGCGCGCCCCTTGCAGGCGCGGTTTGTTTCGGGAGCATGGTGAACAGAGCCGACGTCAGCGGAGGCTTGCCGAGCAAACTCCAGCTTTCGAGTGCCGAGCGGCACCGGCGCCAGCTGAGGGGTAGCGGCGACTCGCCCGGCTCTTCGAGCCGGAATGATCGAGTCGAGAACTATCTCTTTTCGCGTGCCGCGCGACCGTTGAATCGATGTGTTCCTGTCGGTTGCAACCCGAGTGAAAGAGCATAAATAAGGCCGAGGATTAGGTAAGACGAAGAAAAACAGATAGAGATTAGATATGATGAATGCAGAGAATACCGTAAAGGGATGTTGCGAGCGGGCGGTGGCCGCGCTGTACGGAGAGGGGACGGTGGCGGAATTGCAGATCGCCAAGACCCGGAAGGAGTTCCAGGGGGATTACACGTTGGTTACCTTTCCGCTACTCAAAACCAGCCGAAAGTCGCCCGAGGCCACGGCCCAAGAGATCGGCCTTTGGCTGCGGGAGAATTGTGCCGAGACGATCGGAGATTTCAACGTCATTAAAGGTTTTCTGAACCTCTCGCTGACGCCGGCCTACTGGCTCGGCGTGCTGGGGAGCTTGATGCGGACCCCGAACCATGGGTTCGTGTGCGAGGCGGGGCGGACCGTTATGGTCGAGTATAGCTCGCCCAATACCAACAAACCGTTGCACTTGGGGCATGTGCGGAATAATTTGTTGGGGTACTCGGTCGCGAAGATTCTGGAGGCGAACGGGTGCAATGTGTTGAAAGTCAATTTGGTGAATGACCGGGGGATCCATATCTGCAAGTCGATGCTGGCGTGGCTCCGGTTCGGGAACGGGGAGACGCCGGAGTCGTCCGGGATGAAAGGGGATCATTTGGTGGGGAAGTACTACGTGGCTTTCGACCAGGCGTATAAGGCCGAGGTCAAGGAGCTTATGGCGGGAGGTGCGGACGAGGAGACCGCGAAGCGCGAGGCGCCCATTATGCGCGAGGCGCAGGAGATGCTCCGGCGGTGGGAGGCCAAGGATCCGGAGGTGTACGGGCTGTGGGAGCGGATGAACGGATGGGTCTACGAGGGGTTCGACCGGACTTACGAGGCGATGGGGGTTTCGTTCGACAAGGTCTATTACGAGTCGAATACTTATTTGCTGGGTAAGGAACTGGTACAGAAAGGATTGGACGACGGGGTGTTCTTCCGGAAAGAGGACGGTTCGGTGTGGGCCGATTTGACGGAGGACGGCTTGGACCAGAAGCTCCTCTTGCGGGGCGACGGGACCAGCGTCTACATGACCCAGGACTTGGGGACCGCCGTGCAGCGCCACGAAGAGTACGGCTTGGACCGGATGATTTACGTGGTGGGGAACGAACAGAACTACCACTTCCAGGTCTTGAAACTCATCCTCGGTAAGCTGGGGTATGGGTGGTCGGACGGGATTTTCCACCTCTCGTACGGGATGGTGGAGCTGCCGGAGGGCAAGATGAAGTCGCGCGAGGGGACGGTGGTCGACGCCGACGACCTGATCGCCGAGATGATCGAGACGGCACGCGGCGTGGCGGTCGAGGCGGGGAAGCTCGACGGGCTGTCGGAGGCCGAGGTGGCCGAAATCTCGCGCATGGTGGGGCTCGGGGCTTTGAAATACTTCATCCTGAAGGTGGATCCGAAGAAGACGATGCTCTTCGACCCGCGGGAGTCGATCGACTTCAACGGCAATACGGGGCCGTTCATTCAGTATACCTATGCGCGGATCAAGTCGCTCGAGCGGCGGGCCGCGGAAGCGGGAACGGAGGTTCTGTCGCCCGCCGGAGCGTTCGACGCGGGACGGACGCCGGAACCCAAAGAGATCGAACTCGTCAAACACCTCGCGGAGTTCGGTGCGGTGGTGGCTCAGGCGGGGGCGGAGTTCTCGCCGGCCGTGGTGGCTGCCTACGCCTACGACCTCGCCAAAGAGTTCAACCAGTACTACCACGACTATCCGATCCTCAAGACGGAGGTGTCGGCGGTGGATCGGACGTTCCGACTCACCCTCGCCTCACAGGTCGCTGCTACGCTGGCACGAGCCATGGGGCTGCTCGGCATCGAAATGCCACAACGAATGTAAATTATCCCCATTTTCTAACCGTTCTTTTTCTTGCAAGCCGTGTTTGGCTACCGGCTGGAACTGCCGCTTTTTGAAAAAAGCGGCACCAAAAACTTTTAGCTAGCTACGCTCTACCTTAGGCATCCGCAATCTAATGCTCTGGCCCATGGTGTGGGGTGGTACTTTTTAGCGGGCGCAAACTAAGTTTGAGAAAACCTATGCGCCCGTTAAAAAGCAACCACCCCCAAACAAGGCGAAGTGCTCTTGACTACGGCAGCCCATGGAATGCGCAGCATTCCCGAAAGTTTTTTCGGTTCCTTTTGTTCACAAAAGGAACAGTACCCGCTCGTAGCTAAATATCGGCTACAGAGAAATGAATAGATAAAAAGGCAATAGTTATATGTTTGAGAATTTGAGTGATCGTCTCGAGCGATCGTTTAAGATACTGAAGGGTCAGGGTCGGATCACGGAGATCAATATAGCGGAGTCGTTGAAAGAGATTCGGCGTGCCTTGATCGAGGCCGACGTGAATTATAAGGTGGCGAAGAGTTTCACGGACGAAGTGAAGCAGAAGGCTATCGGTCAGGAGGTGATCAAGGCCGTGAATCCGAGCCAGATGATCGTGAAGATCGTGCACGACGAGTTGGCTGCGTTGATGGGGGGGAGCGCGACGCCGATCAATCTGAAGGATACGCCGTCGGTGATCCTGGTCGCTGGGTTGCAGGGTTCGGGGAAGACCACTTTTAGCGGGAAACTCGCCCTGCATCTGAAGAAGAAGGGTCGGGGCGTGCTGTTGATCGGAGGGGATATTTACCGGCCGGCGGCGATCGATCAGTTGCGGGTGCTGGGCGAGCAGATCGGGGTCGAGGTCTACTCCGAGCCGGAGAACACGACCGATGCCGTTGGGCTGGTGCAGAACGGGATCCGGTATGCCAAGAGCAAGGGTGGGGCGTTCAATACGATCATTATCGACACGGCGGGTCGGTTGGCGATCGATGAGGAGATGATGCGCGAGATCACGGCGATCAAAGCTGCGGTACGGCCGTCGGAGACCTTGTTCGTGGTGGACTCCATGACGGGCCAGGACGCGGTCAATACGGCGCGGGAGTTCAACGAACGGTTGGACTTCGACGGCGTGGTGCTGACTAAGTTGGACGGGGATACGCGCGGCGGGGCGGCGATCTCGATCCGTTCGGTGGTCGACAAACCGCTGAAGTTCGTCAGCATGGGCGAGAAGATGGAGGCGCTCGATGTGTTCCATCCGGAACGCATGGCCGACCGGATCCTCGGGATGGGCGACATCGTGTCGCTGGTCGAACGCGCCCAGGAGCAGTTCGACGAAGAGGAGGCGCGAAAACTCCAAAAGAAGTTGGCGCGCGACCAGTTCACGATGCAGGACTTCCTGAACCAGATCCAGCAGATCAAAAAGATGGGCAATATCAAGGACCTGGCGTCGATGATTCCGGGCGTGGGGAAGGCGCTCAAGGATGTGGACATGGACAACAGCGTCTTCAAGCAGACGGAGGCGATCATCCAGTCGATGACACCCGCCGAACGCGAAAATCCGGCTATACTGAACGGGGTCCGAAAGGCGCGCATCGCGCGCGGGAGCGGTACGGACGTCGCGGCGATCAACCGACTCCTCAAACAGTTCGACCAAACGCGCAAAATGATGAAAATGGTCGCTGGCGGGGGAGGGGCTATGGCGCGTATGGCGGGCGCCGCGGCTATGATGCGCCGAAAACGATAAACTTTGATCCGTTCTGTTTTTGGCAACCGTGTTTGGCTACGGGCTAGAACTGTTCTCTTTGTGAACAAAGAGAACCAGAAAAACTTTGGGCGATACTAGCGTATCGCATGGGCTGCCGTAG
>JAIDFC010000093.1 GCA_029054535.1 Rikenella sp.
GGGGCCGTCGGTTTAACTTTTCAAAACCGCTCGGGCACACGGCTTTTCTACCCGCTTTACAACCACAAGCTCGCTCAAATTCTGTATCCCCTTAAAAACTCCTCGACCTCCATCGCCCGTTTTCCAGCCACCTGCAAACGGTCTACATACAACCATCCGTCCGCACACTGCACCCGTAACCAACGCTTGCCATCGGACTCAAAATCAGATCTTTCCAACATTCTCGCCTCACCCGGAGCGAACGGTTCGATATGCACCGCCAAAATCTTGGCCGTCGTCCGAGCCACCCCATCTCCACCGTTACCCGGAAAATCGCACCAGGCCCCCGGATACGGACTCAGCCCCCGCACTTTGTTATATAAATCTCGGATAGAGTAGTCCCCCCATCGCCGCCCCTCGGCCACCAACCGACAATCCTCCTTGAAAATTTTCGGCGCCGATCTTAATTCGCTCGCCGGAACCTGAGGTTGAGCAGAGGGGAGTATCGTCCCTGCCGCCAACCCATCGACCGTCTCCACCACGAGTCCCGCCCCCAACTCCATCAATCCGTCATGCACCGTCCCTGCCGTATCGTCCTCGCCGATCGGTAACTCCCTCTGCATCAAAATCGCCCCCATATCGATCTCATGGTTCAACAAGAAAGTCGTTACCCCGGTTTTGCTTTCTCCGTTCATCACCGCCCAGTTGATCGGCGCGGCTCCCCGATACTGAGGCAACAACGAAGCGTGCAGATTGAAAGTCCCGAGCCTCGGCATCCCCCAGATCACTTCCGGGAGCATCCGAAAGGCCACGACGATCGCCAGATCGGCCCGCAGATCTTGCAATGCCGCCACAAACGCCGGATCCTTCAACTTAGCCGGTTGCAGCAGCGGAACCTGGGGCAAAACTTGTTCTGCATACGCCTTGACGGCCGATACTTGGAGTTTCAGCCCCCTCCCCGCCGGTTTATCGGGTACGGTTACGACTCCCACGATCCGGTATCCCCCCTCGACCAAACGCCTCAGCGGCTCCACCGCAAAATCGGGCGTCCCCATATATACGATACGTAATTCTTTGGCTTCCATATATATCTATTTCAGATTCATAGATTCATCGTTTTCACGCTCGGTCCTCTCCCTATTCCTGGAGGCAACGCAACTGAAAACCGTACGCATGGCCGCTGCTGTTATTTGGGCGGACACTGTCGTAATTGAAGCCCAAGTAGTAGGCGGTGGTACCCGTCGTAACGGAAGACGCCCAGCTGAACCCATGGCTACCGACGTAATACAACATACCTCCAGCATTGGCACCGCGCCATCCGCTGTCGCGGAAGCCCGGAGCCGGGATGAGTTCGCGGTGAACAATCGACCTGCCGGGGTGAACTCGAGCCGCTCGCCACCCGAAAATTGGACTTCGCTCTGCAAGCCACCGCCAGCACACCCTTCGGGTTGCAAGTTGCGGAAACACGCTTTCCCCATAAACCGCGCGTCTCCTTATACCCGAGCCGCCGACAGCGGAAAAGAGCAACGAGCACCGACGAAGTGGCTCGCCTCCGCGCGGGGTGGCGGTGGCTCGACCGCCCGCAGGGCGGGATTTTCAAACCTCTGCACTCTTGCTTTGACTACATTTGTTTGGAATCACCATGAACCGCGATCTTCGATCGCGCGGCCCGCAGCCCTCCCGCCGCGGAGGGCCGAAATTTCGCTACGCTCATTCGGCCGCTCCGCGGGCTGCGTTCCGGAAAATCTACTCTGCACGTCGCCCGCGGGAATCCTCCGAGATCTCACCTTGACGGCCGCCGCCACCCCCATGCGGCAGGCCGGTGCCGCTCGGCACGCGAAAACTGGAGTTTGCTCTGCAAGCCTCCGCTGGCGGCGACCGAAAAACAGTCTCCGGCCGCGCGCCTGCGAAATTCATCCATTTCAATTCACATTGAAACGGCGTATTTCGCTATTTAGGCGAGCGCGCGGGTCGAGCTATCCCTACGAGCAAGAACTGCCCTGCGCGGGCGGCGGTCCGGGTGGCCCCGGCGGGACGGGCGATACTGCGTATCGCTATAACGTTCTAAAAACATTCTCTGGCCGCGCGCCTGCGAAATCATTCTCGATAAACTCTCCGTTTATCGAGTGATTTCGCCCTTTAGGCGAGGCGCGCGGGTCATCTAACCGAGAAACCGTGTCTGACTGCCCTCAAGCCGGGCAGGCTCCGCGTGCCCGCGGTGGGCAACTGGCTGCCGTAGTCAAGAGCACTTCGCAAAAACCCAACAAAAACCGCCGCGCAACGGGCTGTCGGTGCTAAGAA
>JAIDFC010000094.1 GCA_029054535.1 Rikenella sp.
CTAACGCATTCCATGGGCTGCCGTAGTCAAGAGCCTTGTTCCCTTTTGTTTTGGGGTGGTTGCTTTTTAACGGGCGCATAGGTTTTCTCAAACTTAGTTTGCGCCCGCTAAAAAGTACCACCCCACCCAGTGGGCCAGAGCATTAGATTGCGGAGCCTAAGGCATAGCGTAGCTGTTGGAAGTTCTTTGGGTCCCTTTCTTTCAAGAAAGGGACAGTTCCAGCTCGTAGCCAAAGAACAATCAAGGAATAGAGACAAAGATAATGAAAATGGGAATTTAAGCCTTATCTTTGGGCGGGAATGGAAGAAATCTCGAATCTAAAGAGCATCGTTATAGAGTATGGGACAGAATAAGAATACGTATTGTGTGATTATGGCGGGCGGTATCGGGAGTCGTTTTTGGCCGTTGAGCAAGAACCGGATGCCGAAGCAGTTTTTGGACGTTTTGGGGACCGGGAAGAGTTTCATACGGAGTACTTTCGAGCGTTTTTTGCCGATTGTTCCGGTAGAGAATTTTTTGGTCGTAACGAGCGAGAGTTATAAGACTTTGGTTTTGGATCACCTGCCGGAGCTGCATCCGGACCAGGTTTTGGCCGAGCCGGTGAGGCGGAACACCGCCCCGTGCATCGCGTATGCCGCTCGTCGGATCGCCGCTGCGAATCCGGCGGCGACGATGGTGGTGGCTCCGTCCGACCACTTGATTACCGGCGAGGCCGAGTTTCAGGCCATTGTGCGGGAGGGCCTGGCATTCGTAGACGGGAACGAGAAGCTGATGACCATCGGGATCAAGCCCAGCCGGCCGGAGACCGGGTACGGCTACATCCAGGTGGACACTGCGCCGCGGGCGGAAACCGATGGAACTTCTATCTGCAAAGTAAAAACCTTCACCGAGAAGCCGAACTTGGAGATGGCTCGAGTTTTCGTCGACAGCGGCGAGTTTTTCTGGAACTCCGGCATCTTCGTTTGGTCCGTGGGGGGGATTCTGAAAGCGTTGGGGACTTACCTGCCCGAGATCGACGCCGCGTTCGCCCGCGGCGAGGGGAAATACGGGACCGCAGAAGAACAGGCATTCGTGGACGCCGTTTACCCGGCCTGCGACAACATCTCGATCGACTACGGCGTGATGGAGAAGTCGCCGGAGGTTTACGTGCGTTGCGGCGACTTCGGGTGGAGCGACATCGGGACCTGGGGATCGCTCTACCAGCACGCCGTGCGCGACGAACAGCAGAACGCTTTCGGCGGCGGGGGACAGGTCCTGGCTTACGACACGCGGGGGACCGTGGTCAACATTCCGGCCGGGAAGGTGGCCGTGGTCGAGGGGTTGGAAGACTACCTCGTGGTGGAGAAAGACAACGCCCTGCTGATCTGTCGGCGGGCCAGCGAACAGAATATCCGAAATTACGTGGAAGATGTCAAATACCGGTTTGGGGAAGAGTTTATTTAAGCTCTACGAGCTGTACTGCGAAAACGGCGGCGCAGTAACGACCGACAGCCGGGCGGTGGCCTCGTTGACGGCGGCGCACGACGGAATCGGGCCGATTTTCTTCGCTTTGAGCGGCGAAAATTTCGACGGCAACGACTACGCCGTGCAGGCGGTGGCGGAGGGAGCTGCGGCTGCGGTGGTGCGGGGTCGGTTGCCGAAAGGCGTGAAGGCCGGTTCGCCGGAGGCGGCCCGATATTTCGTGGTGGAGGATACGCTGGCGGCGTTGCAGGAGCTGGCGGCGTACCATCGGGAGGTACTGGGGCTGCCGGTGATCGCGCTGACGGGGAGCAACGGGAAGACAACGACCAAAGAGTTGATTACACGAATATTGAGTCTGAGATACCGGGTGGCGGGGACGCGGGGGAACCTGAACAATCATATCGGGGTGCCG
Organism: Rikenella sp.; assembly: GCA_029054535.1. Taxonomy (GTDB): domain Bacteria; phylum Bacteroidota; class Bacteroidia; order Bacteroidales; family Rikenellaceae; genus Rikenella. The sequence continues at coordinate 1,874 of JAIDFC010000094.1, forward strand.
TTGACCCTGCTTTCGATCCGGGAAGAGGACGACGTGGCGGTGGTGGAGATGGGGGCGAACCACCGGGGCGAGATCGCGGCCTTGTGCGAGATCGCGCGGCCGGACATCGGACTGATTACGAACGTGGGACGCGCACACCTCGACGGATTCGGCGGCGCGGAAGGGGTTAGACGGGGGAAGGGCGAGCTGTTCGACTATCTGGCGGGACATGGGGGGACGGCGATTTATGCGGCGGACGATCCGGTGTTGTCGGAGATGGCGGCGGAGCGGTTCTCGACTTCGGGCGGGGAGAATAGCGAGGGGAGGGCCGTGGGGTATCGCGCGGCGGATTTCGGTATCTCCGTCGCACGCTCCGGAGGCCGGAGGAGAGGCGACGAATTAATCCTGTCTACGGCTCACGGCGAGGTGGCGACGCATATGACGGGCGAGTACAACGTGGCGAACGTAGCGGCGGCGACGGCGGTGGGGCATTACTTCGGGGTGTCCGTATCGGAAGCGTTGAGGGCCGTGGCGGCTTATGTGCCGGACAACAATCGTTCGCAGGTGGAGGATTCGGCCAACGGAACGGGGAATCGGCTCTACAAGGATGCTTACAACGCCAACCCGTCGAGTATGGCGGCGGCGTTGGACAATTTTCTGGCCTTACCGACGACCGGCGCAAAGGTGCTGATCTTGGGGGATATGCGGGAGCTGGGGGATTTCGCGGCGGCGGAACACAGAGCAATTATCGACCGTATTGCCGCAACATCCGCAACCTCCTCGGCCGATTTGGTGTGCTATGTGGTCGGCCCGGAATTTTCGGCGGCCGCTGCGGCGGCGGGGACGACTGCCGTGCGGTCTTTCTTATCCGCCGACGAGCTGGCGGCGGCGTTGACCGGCGGCGAGGTCTCGATTCGCGAGGCCCAGGTGCTGGTCAAGGGATCGCGCGGGATGGCGCTCGAAAAACTCTACCCGCTGCTCTGACGGCGATTTCCCTCTCGCTTTAATTATATTCTTATGCGCTCGGGCTTTAGCTACGGGAGGGTACTGTTCTTTTTGTGAACAAAAAGAACCAAAAAAACTTTCGGGAATGCTTACGCATTCCATGGGCTGCCGTAGTCAAGAGCCTTGGTCCCCTTTGTTTTGGGTAGGGACTTTCCGGCGCGGCGCGCTTGAGTAATTCACGCATTACGCGCCCGCCGAGAAAGCCCTACCCACACCGTAGGCCAGAGCATTAGATTGCGGATGCCTAAGGAGTAGCGTAGCTAGCTAAAAGTTTTTGGTGCCGCTTTTTTCAAAAAGCGGCAGTTCCGTACGGTAGCCAAACACGGTACGTATAAAGCAATATAATCAAAGAGAGAAGGGGGCAAATCACTACATGTAGCGATTGCCGAGCTCTCCGGAAAAGGCTTACTTTGCGGCCGAGATGATAACCGGAAGCTCTATGGACCGACCATTCGCCACTATAACCGCCTCTCTGGCCGCGATTTTTCTTTCAGCGACACCGCTGCCCAGCCGGGGCGACGGCCTGACGTCCGTCTCGGACCGCGACACCTCGGTCCGGAGGGTCGATGCCGAAGAGGTCGTCGTACGCTCGTCGGCCAAAGAGACCAACGACCTGTGGCGCGTGCCGGAGGCCGTGTCGCTCATCACGCCGCTGAAGATCGCCAACCGACAGATCGAATCGGTCAAGGATCTAAGCGCATTCGTCCCCAATCTTTTCATCCCCGACTACGGTTCGAAGCTGACCACCCCCGTCTACCTGCGCGGCGTCGGGGCGCGGAGCAGCGGCCAGAGCGTCGGCCTGTACGTCGACAACATCCCCTATATGGACAAATCGACGTTCGACTTCGAATTGATGGACATCCAACGGATCGAAGTGCTGCGCGGACCGCAAGGGACGCTTTACGGGCGGAACGCCATGGGGGGGATCATCAACGTTTATACCCTCTCGCCGCTGGAGTATCAGGGTCATAAAATTTCGGTCGGCGGGGGAAACTACGGGACTTGGAACGCCCGGGTATCGAAACTCGCCCGGTTCGGCGACCGGGTGGGGTTGAGCGTCGGCGCTTACTACGACCGCGAGGGAGGATACTTCCGGAACGAATACACCGGCAAAAAGGCCGATGACGGCCAGTCGGCCGGCGGGAGGCTCAAACTGGAGTGGAAAGCCTCGCCGCGGCTGCGGATGACGGTCGCCTCGAGCTTCGACTTCACCGACCAGGGAGCTTTCGCCTACGGCCTCTACGACAAAGAGACTCACCGGATCGCTCCAGTGGACTACAACGACCCGGGGAGCTACCTGCGGCGGATGAGCAACAACTCCGTGCGGTTCGAGTACCGCACCGACCGGCTGCTGTTGACCTCCAACACCGGCTACCAGTGGCTCGACGACGATATGCGGATGGACCAGGACTTCACGTCGGCGAGCATCTTCACCATCAACCAGCGGCAACGGCAACATTCGGTCAACCAGGAACTGACCCTGCGGTCCGTTGACGACCGCCGCTACCAGTGGTCCGTCGGAGCGTTCGCCTTCTACAACCACCTGACCACGGACGGCGACGTGTTATTCAAGGAGGACGGTATCCGGGGGATCCTCCAGCCGGTTTTCGACGCCATCCAGATGCCGATCCGGTTGACCATCCTCAACGACGAGATTCCCAACCCGGGCGTCTACCGGACGCCGACCGTGGGGGCGGCGCTTTTCCACCAGTCTACGTTCGACGACCTGCTGACCGAGGGGCTTTCGCTGACGCTGGGACTGCGGCTCGACTACGAGAAACAGTACCTGCAGTACAACACGTCGATGGCGGTCGACCTGCGGGCGGAGAACAAACCGGGCGGACCGGCGATGTTGCCGCCCGCGGGGATCGAGATGCCGATCGCCAAAGCGTTGATCGGCAACGACGACCAGCAGTTTCTGCAATGGCTTCCCAAGATTTCGCTCAAGTACGAATGTTCGCCGGAGGTGATGACCTACCTGACGGTGGCCAAAGGGTACAAGGCGGGGGGATACAACATCCAGATGTTCTCGGAGGTGATGCAGGACAGCCTGCGGGTTTCGCGCCCGGCGACGAGCATGGGCGGAGGCGGTTCGACCGGACGGCCTGCGTCGTCGACCGAAGCCGCCGACGGCCCGGGGAGCATCCGCAACGCCCTGGCCTACAAACCGGAACAGACCTGGAACTACGAACTCGGCACACGAGGGACCTTTTGGGGCGGGAGGCTGAACCTGGAGCTGGCACTCTTCCTGATGGACATTCGGGACGTGCAGCTGACGCAATTCGTAGACGGCGGCAGCGGGCGGATTCTGACCAACGCGGGCCGCGGGCTGAGCTACGGGGTGGAGACGACGGTGGGCTTGCGGCCGGTCGACGGGCTTTCGGTGGACATCAACTACGGTTTCACGCACGCCACGTTCCGCGACTACGACGGAGGGACGGACGCGGCGGGCGAGTCGATCGATTATCGAGGACGGTTTATTCCTTATGTTCCGCAACACACTTTCTCGGTGGGAGCGGCCTATACGCTGAACCTGCCGGGTCGGTGGGTGGACCGGATGACTTTCGCGGCGCAGTACACCGGAGCGGGGCGGATCTACTGGAACGAGGCGAACGATGTCCGCCAACCGTTCTACGGGCTGTTGAATGCAAAGCTCTCGTTCCGACACGATTTCGTCCGACTGGAGCTCTGGGGGCGCAACCTGCTGAACACGACTTACGGGGCGTTCTACTTCGAGTCGTTCGGACGCTCGTTCCTCCAGCGGGGCAAACCGCTCACGTGCGGAGCCAATCTGGTCTTCGCATTCTAGAGACAAAAAAGCGGAGGGAATACGAATGCAACGTATTCCCTCCGCTTTTTTCAGGCTCTGTCCGCCGCGCTGTTTCCCGCCCAAACGTCCCTCGACCTCGCACCTGCGAAAAATCACCGCCGGTCCGGCGTCCGGCGCACCTCCTCCAACCGAGCGGCCAACTCCGCCACCCGTTCCGGATACTGTGCCGCCAGGTTATTCCGCTCCCCGATGTCCTCGATCAAATAGTAGAGCTGCGGCTCCTTCGAGTTCCCCAGCTCGATGTTTACGTTATGGTCTTTCGCCGCGCCCCCGCTCGGCGCGATGTACTTCCACCCGTCGACCGTAATGGACAGCGTTCCCGCATTCTCGACGATATATTCGCGTCCTTTCCCCTGCTTTCGCTCCTTCCCCAGCCACGTCGCGAGGTGATTCCTACTGTCCGGCGCCTCGCCCTCGGCGAGCTCCTGCCCCACCAGCGCCGCCAGCGAAGCGAACCAATCGACCTGCGAAGCCGCCGCATGGCTCACCCGCCCCGCCGGCACATGCTTCGGCCAGCGGACGATCGCCGGAATCCTCGTCCCCGCCTCGAAGATGCTGTACTTACCGCCCCGGAACCGTCCCCACGGTCGGTGTTCGCCCAACAGCTCCACCGCCCGGTCCCGATACCCGTCGTCCACCACCGGCCCGTTGTCCGACGAGAGGATCACCAGCGTATTGTCGGCAATCCCGAGCGAGTCCAACACCCCGAGGATCCGCCCCACCGACCAGTCGAACTGCAGGATCGCATCCCCCCGCGCTCCCATGCCGCTCCGCCCCGCGAACCGTTCGTGCGGCGCCCGCGGCACATGCACGTCGTTGGTACAGAAGTAGAGGAAAAACGGATTCTCCGTCGCCGCCTCGCGTTCGATAAACCGCACGGCCCGTTCCGTAATCGTATCGGCAATATTTTCGTCCACCCACAACGCCTTCCCCCCTCCGGTCATGTACCCGATCCGCCCGATCCCGTTCACGATCGCCATATCGTGTCCATGACTCGCCTGCAATTTAAGCAACTCCGGGTTCTTCCTCCCGGTCGGTTCGCCCGGGAAAGGCCGGTTGTAGCTGACCCGAATCGAATCCTCCGGATGGTTCTCCAAGTCGAGCCCCACCACCCGACCGTTCTCGATATAGACGCACGGCACGCGGTCCGCCGTCGCCGCCATGATATACGAGTAGTCGAAACCGATATCCTCGAGTCCCGGCGTAACGACGCCGTTCCAGTCCTGCGCCCCGGCTTTGTCCCCCAGTCCGAGGTGCCACTTCCCGACCGCCGCCGTGGTATATCCGGCCCGCTGCATCATCCCGGGCAAGGTCCGGTGCTGCGGCGTAACGATCATCGCCGCGTCGCCCGGCGCAATCCCCGTCCCCGGCCGTCGCCACGCATATTCGCCGGTCAGAATGCTGTAGCGTGCCGGCGTACTGGTCGCCGCCGTCGCATGCGCATCCTCGAACCGGACCCCTTCGGCCGCCAAACGATCGACGTTCGGCGTGGCGACGGTGTGTTCCGATCCATTACAAGCAATATCCCCGAACCCGAGGTCGTCGGCCAGGATGACGACGACGTTCGGTTTTCGAGGGTCTCCTTTTTTCGCTTTCTGTACGGGCGTCGCGGCTTGCGCGCCTGCGCTCCCCAGTGCCAAGGCGCTGAGCAGGGCTAAGTTGAGTTTCGGTTGAATCATGAGTTCGGATTAGGTGTTTCTATTGGGCATCGACGCGTATCTTGACGATCGCTTTGCGGCTCCCGCCGGCGAT
>JAIDFC010000095.1 GCA_029054535.1 Rikenella sp.
ACCCCCGTCGCCGAGTTGGCCCCCATGTTCCCGAAGACCATGGCCTGTACGTTGACCGCCGTCCCCCATTCGGCCGGATACTTGTGCATCTGCCGATAAAGGATCGCCCGTTCGTTCATCCAGCTTTCGAACACGGCGCAAACGGCCCCCCAGAGCTGTTCCCACGGGTCGTTCGGAAAATCTTTGCCGGTCTGCGCTTTAACAGCCGCTTTGAACTTGGCGACCATCTCCTTCAAGTCGTCCGCCGTAAACTCGGTGTCGTTCACAATCCCCTTGGCAGCCTTCATCTCGTCGATGATCTCTTCGAACGGGTCGTGGTCTTCTTTCGACTGAGGTTTCATCCCGAGCACCACGTCGCCGTACATCTGCACGAAGCGGCGATACGAGTCCCACGCAAAACGAGCATTCCCGCTGCGTTTCGCCACCGCTTCGACCGCCTGGTCGTTCATCCCGAGGTTCAGGATGGTGTCCATCATCCCCGGCATCGAGACCCGTGCCCCCGAGCGCACCGACATCAAGAGCGGATTGGTGGTCGACCCGAATTCCATCCCCATCTGTGCTTCGACCTCTTTCATGGCCTTTTCGACATCCGGTTTGATCATAGCGATCACCCCCTCCTTGCCGTGCGTATAGAATTCGGTACAAACCTCCGTGGTGATGGTAAACCCGGCCGGCACCGGAATGCCGATGAGGTTCATCTCGGCGAGGTTGGCCCCCTTACCGCCGAGCAGCTCTTTCATTTTGCCGTTCCCTTCGGCCTTTTTGTTACCGAACGAGTAAACGCGTTTTACGTTAGCCATTTGTTTAGGTGTGTTTATTTGAGATTAATTGTTTGTCTGTCAGTACGAAACGCCGTGTCGCACCGTCCGCGTCGCGAACGGGCGTGTCGGCAAATATACTGTATTTTTCGGGATTTTCACACCTCGTGTCGGTTTCTCTTGCGTCGACGAGCCGAGCGGAGCAAAACCCGCTTCTATAATTTATGCGGATATCTGGACCTGTGTGAATATCTTTCCGTTGATCTGGGGAACGAACGCCCTCGGGATCTACACACCCGTAACAAGACGATTCCGGACTTCGATCCGTTTTTCCGCTCAATCCCGCTCTTTAGGCACGGCGACAAACTCCCGTCGGCCGCGCTTGGAATCCTGCGGGATTTCGCTATCTTTGTTTCCCATGATACCCACCATACGCGACCACCGCTCCGTGCGGAATTTCGAGTCGGGGCGAACCATCCCCGAAACTTTGATCGACCGACTGCTGGAAGCAGCCGTACGGGCTTCGACCGTCGGAAACATGCAGCTGTACAGCATCATCGTTACACAAGCCGACTCGCCGGTTTTCGGCGAGCTGGGACCGTGCCACTTCAACCAGCCGGCGGCCGTTTCGGCCGGCGCGTTGGTTACGTTCTGCGCCGACGTGCACCGGTTCGGCCGGTGGTGCAGACAGCGCGGAGCAGAACCCGGGTATGACAACCTGCAATGGTTCGTCAACGCGGTGATCGACGCCTTGTTGGCGTCGCAGAACTTTTCATTGGAAGCGGAAGCCAATGGGCTCGGAATTTGCTACCTCGGGACCACGACTTATCATGCGGCCGAGATCGTGCGGATTCTCCGGCTGCCGCGCGGCGTGGTGCCCGTAACGACCGTCGCCGTGGGGTATCCGGCCGAACCGCAGCCCCCGCTAACCGACCGGTTGCCGCTCGAAGCCGTGGTCCATCGGGAGACCTATCGGGACTACACGCCGGAGGAGATCGACCGATTTTGGGCCGCGCGCGAAGCCTCGGAGGAGACGGCACGGTTGTTGAAAGAAAACGACCTGCCGAACCTCGCGCGCATCTTCACCGAACGGCGGTATACGACGGCCGATAATCTGCATTTTTCGCGAGCTTATCTCGACGTTTTGCGCCAACAGGGAATGTTCGAGTTCGAGCTGAAAGACCGAGAAGAAAAAACAGAATAAACACCCAACCTATTTTATACTCAGGACCTATGAAAAAGATCCTCTTTTCGCTGCTCGCCCTGGCGGGATGCGCCGTTTCGACCGTCGGCGCACAAGTCGTCTTCGTCCACGAACCGACCATTCCGGTGGTCGTCGGCCGCGCCAACAACATCGTTTTCGACCTGCGCGTAACGCCCACCCTCGACGGCGAACGGATGACCAGCATCACCCTCGACTTTCCGACCCGCGATCGGCCCTACATCAAAGCCGTACGCGTCTTCTACACCGGTACCACCTCGATGCTCGGCTCGCGGACCGCATCTTCGGGACTGGCCCATGCCATCAGCGAGTACGGCGGCGGTCAACGCATCTACGACCATCCGGCTTACGCCGTCCTGCTGGCCCAGGACACCACCGAGACCTTGCTCCGCAACCGATCCGTTACGCTGACCTTCAACCAGCCGCTGTTTCCGTGGACCAACTACTTTTACGTGAGCCTCTCCATTGCAGACGACACCCCGTTGACCCATAAATTCACCCCGTCGATCACGAAAGTGGCTTTCGACGGCGGCCGCTTCGCGCAGCTCAACCGGGGGCGACGCGCCGACGGGCATCGACCGGCCGTTGCCGTGCGGACGGCCGGCGACGACAGCGTACACTCCTACCGCATTCCGGGGTTGGCGACCACGCCGGCCGGGACTTTGCTGGGGGTCTACGACGTACGCAACCACAACAACATCGACCTACAGGAAGATGTGCAGGTGGGGTTGAGCCGGAGTACGGACGGCGGACAGACCTGGGAACCGATGCGGCTGGCGATGGACCAGACCTCGTACGGCACGCTACCCCGGTCGCAGAACGGCGTGGGAGACCCGTCGATCCTGGTCGATCCGCTCCGCGGGCGGGTTTGGGTGATGGCCCTGTGGAACCACGGGATGGGAGGCGGTCGCGGCTGGTGGGCGTCGCGAAACCACGCCATGACCCCGGAAGAGCAGACGGGACAAGTGCTGCTGGTGCATAGCGACGACGACGGGCAGACCTGGTCCGAGCCGTCGAACATCACGGCACAGATCAAGGATCCGACCTGGCACCTGATCCTCCAGGGGCCGGGTCGGGGGATCGTGATGCAGGACAGCACACTGGTCTTCCCGATCCAATGGACCGACTCGACCCACATGCCGTTCGCCTCGATCGTCTGGAGCCGCGACAACGGCCGCACGTGGACCATCGGCGCTCCGGCATTCACCAACACCACCGAAGCCCAAGTGGTGGAAATCGAACCGGGCATCCTGATGCTGAACATGCGTCGCAACGGCGGCGACAGTCGGGCGATCTGCACGACGAGCGACATGGGACGTACCTGGACGGAGCATCCGACTTCGCGCAGCGCGCTGCGCGAACCGGTCTGCATGGCGAGCCTGATCCGGGTGCCGGCGGCCGAAAATGCCATCGGACGCGATCTGCTGCTCTTCTCCAACCCGGATACGACACAATCCCGATCGCGCATCACCATCAAAGCGAGCTTGGACAACGGACTGACCTGGCTGCCGGAAAACTCGCTCCTGCTGGACGAAGAACCGGGCTGGGGCTACTCCTGCCTGACAATGATCGACCCCAAAACGGTCGGTATCCTCTACGAGGGCAGTACGGCGCAAATGACCTTCCAAGCCATCCCGCTCCAAGACATCATCCGTAAAGAAAATTAATCGTTCGTTTTCTTGCAACCTGTATTTGGCTACTGTATAGAACTGTTCTCTTTGTGAACAAAGAGAACCAGAAAAACTTTGGGCGATACTAGCGTATCGCATGGGCTGCCGTAGTCAAGAGCCTTGAGAATTTTGCATTGGGGTGGTACTTTTTAGCGGGCGCAATAAGTTTGCGATAATCCAGCGCCCGTTAAAAAGCAACCACCCCAA
>JAIDFC010000096.1 GCA_029054535.1 Rikenella sp.
CACCTGGGGTTAACGGCGGCCGGCGGGGGGGCGGACGGACGGAGCCGGGCGGCGGTGGGGATCGGGGCGCTTTTAGCCGATGGGATCGGGGACACCATCCGTGTCTCTTTGACCGAAGCGCCGGAAAACGAGATCGTTCCGGCCCGGATCTTAGCCGACTATTTCGTGGGGCGAGAGATGCACAACTATATCCCGGTGGAGGACGATCCGATGCCGTATGATCCGTACAACTATGCCCGACGCATGTCGACCTCCGTTTCATTTCGCGGGGTGGCGATCGGCGACGGAGCGCCGCCGGTGGTGATCGGAGAGCGGGCCGCAGGAGCGGACCTGGGGGCCGAAGACTTCGAACTGGTTACGCCGAGGCAGGCGATGCGGGGAGCGGATCATGGTCTGGGGTGGATCGCTTGCGCGTTGGAGCACCTGACGCCGGAATTTCTGACGTGGCTGGAACAACATCCGCAGCGGGTGCTGGTCCTCGTGTCGGAGAATACGCATTGGGTGGGCGAGATCCGGGCCTGTTTCGTGCTGCTCATGCGGCACGGGGCGCAGAATCCGGTGATCATGAGTCGTTGTTACGGCGAACGGGAGCTGGAACGGTTGCAGCTCCATGCAGCAGCCGATTTCGGGGCGCTGCTGATCGACGGCTTCGGCGACGGGATATGGATCGTGAACGAAGTCTTCGCTACGGAATACGACGAAGACGAGGCGGGTAACCTGGTGGCGACCGAACGGGACGTTACGCCGGATTTCGACCTGACTTCGCTGTCGTTCTCGATCCTGCAGGCGGCGCGGGCGAGGATCTCGCGAACCGAGATCATCTCCTGTCCGGGCTGCGGACGGACGCTGTTCGAGCTACAAAGCGTGGCACGGGCGGTCAAAGAGCGATTCGGACACTACCCGGGGTTGAAGATCGCGGTGATGGGGTGCATCGTGAACGGGCCGGGCGAGATGGCGGATGCCGATTTCGGCTATGTGGGATCGGGGAACGGCGTGGTTACCCTGTATCGTGGCAAGGAGGTCGTGGAACGCAATATTCCGCAAGAGGTGGCGTTGGAACGGTTGGAACGGTTGATCGTAACGAACATGGAATAGGCGGTGGACGGAGAAGGTTCGTTCAGGCTGACGAAAATAATACCCGCGAGACGACACCCCACGAGGTTCGCCAGACAACAAAAGAGTTCGACAACCCGTGCAAGAATACAATCAACTGCCCAAAAACAGACAACTAAGCGAAGGTATTATGACAGAACAAGAGATCCTCGAGCTGCTCAAGGAGGTGAGGCACCCGGAGCAGGACAAAGATATCGTTTCGTTGGGGATGGTCGACAACCTGTCGGTCGACCCGGCGACCGGTAGCGTACGGTTCACCTTAAAGCTGACCAAGCCACGAGATCCGATGGCGAATTCGTTGCGTCGGGCGGCCGAGGCCTTATTGACCGAAGCGACCGGCATAGCTCCTGTGATCGTGGTGGCCGAGCCGCTCCCACCGGACTCCAAGGCGGCGAAACAGCAAACGATGCGCGAAAAGAGTCGCCTGAACGGAATCAGCCAGGTGATCGCCGTGGCGTCGGGCAAGGGAGGGGTCGGGAAAAGCACCGTAACGGCTAACCTGGCAGTAGCCTTAGCTGCGGAAGGCTATCGGGTCGGCGTGTTGGATGCCGACATTTACGGACCGTCGATGCCCAAAATGTTCGGGGTGGAGGACTACAAACCGGTGGCCGAGGTGGCCGAAGACGGTTCGGATTTGGAATACATCGTTCCGGCCGAAGCACACGGGGTAAAAGTCATGTCGATCGGTTTCTTTATCTCGGTGGACGATGCGCTGGTGTGGCGAGGACCGATGGCGACCAACGCGCTGCGCCAGTTGTTGCACCAGACGGCTTGGGGCGAGTTGGACTTCCTATTGATCGACCTGCCGCCCGGAACGGGCGATCTGCACCTGACAATCGTCAGCGAGCTGAGACTCTCAGGAGCGGTGATCGTCAGCACGCCGCAGGAGGTCGCCCTGGCCGACGTAGTGCGCGGAATCGCGATGTTCCGCAACGATCATGTCGACGTCCCGATTCGGGGGATTGTAGAAAATATGGCGTGGTTCACCCCGGCTGAATTACCGGAAAACAAATATTATATCTTCGGTCCGGCCGGTGCCGAACACGGCGGCGTGGCTCGTGTGGCACGCGAACAAGGGGTTCCGTTTTTGGGTTCGATCCCGTTGGTCCAAGCGATCGCGGAGGGAGGCGACGCAGGACAACCCATTGCTACACGGAACTCCGTCTCGGCCGAGGCGTTCCGAATGCTGGCGCATGCTTTGACTACCAACCAATAACCAGCTGCCGCTCGGCGCACGAAAAAGACTGGCCGCCTTGACGCGAACGCGTAGGCCGCGCAGGGTCCGCCAATAAGGCAGATAGGGCCCTTTGTACAGAGGCCCTATCGCGGTTACAACAGAAGTACCCGGCCGAAAAGGATAAAAACGTATCGGATTCTTTCTTTAAAAAGAAAGAATCTTCTCGTACAGATAAGTCGACTACTTTTGAGCAAGAGTCGAGAGCAGGCCACAAGCCGCCAGAATATCTTCACCTCGGGAAGATCGAGTGGTCGTCGTGATTCCCGCAGCGTTGAGCGCGCCGTTCATCCAGCGCATCCGTTCCGGCGCGACGCCACGCAGCGGACTGTCCGGAATAGCGTGAAAACGGATCAGGTTGATTCGACAGTTCAGCCCTCTGAGAAGTTCGGTCAAGCCTTCGACATGTCGCGGCGAATCGTTCACCCCGTCGAAGACGATGTATTCAAAGCTCAGTCTTCGTTGGTGAGCGAAGTCGAATTTCCGCAACGCTTCCACCACCTTCCCGATCGGATATCGGTTTTGGATCGGCATCAAAGCGTGCCGTTCTTCGCCGAACGGATCGTGGAGACTCACCGCCAGGTGGACTTTCGTTTCGCGCAACAACCGTTCCATCGCCGGCACGACTCCTACGGTCGAGACCGTAATCCGCGTCGGACTCCACCCCAGCCCCCATTCCGCCGTCAGAATCTCGACGGCTCGCAACACCGCTTCGAGGTTGTCCATCGGTTCGCCCATTCCCATAAAAACGATATTCGTGAGCCGCTCCGACTCCGGAATGGATAGGACCTGATTCAAGATTTCGCCGGCCGTGAGGTGGTGTTGAAACCCCTGCCGCCCGGTCATACAGAACCGACAGCCCATTTTACACCCCGCCTGGGAGGATACGCAGAGTGTCGCCCGTTCTCCGTCCGGGATGTAGACCGCCTCGATCGCACCGGAACCGAGGGTCGGAAAGAGGTATTTTTTCGTTCCGTCGCACGACTCCTGTACCTGGATCGGTTCGATCCGTCCGACGACATACCCCAGCTCCTGCAACCGTTGTCGAGCAGCGACCGACAGATTGGTCATCGCTTCGACCTGTGCCGTCCGCTTCTTGTAGAGCCAATCGGCCATCTGTCGGGCAGCGAACGGCCGCAATCCCACCTCTGCGGCCACGATTTTCAGTTCGTCGACCGACAGTCCCGACAACCATTTTTTCTTCTCTTCGTTGACATTCATATTCCGCAAGTAAAGATACGAAAACACGATTGAATATTTACCGTTTTCGTGTCGATCCTTCGAAAGTACCAATCATGCGGATTTCTCGACAAAATATTTATTGTCAACATTTTACCCCAGATTCCAGTCCCCAAAAACAAGCCGAACAGATATTTTTTCATAAAATCTTCGTTGAAAGTTTGTAAATATAGCCGGAATATCGCTATATTTGCACTCGGAATTTTCGGGGTGTAGCACAGTCCGGTTAGCGCGCCACGTTCGGGACGTGGAGGTCGGAAGTTCGAATCTTCTCACCCCGACCACAGGATTCCCAAAAGGTTCCCATCTCAATGAGAGATGGGAACCTTTATCGTTTGGTAGCCGTGCAATTACCCGAATGCGGTTGAGTCCGAAGACTCATAGCGACCGCTGCAAAAGCGCCCGACAAACACCCCAAGAGCCCATTCCCGATTCCCGAATCGGGCTTATCTATCCCATAGTTTCTTGGGCCACTCGCCTTTTCCCTAGTTCTCACCTTCTCGGGAAAAACTACCTCGGGACAGCGGAAACAAACCGCGATAATACATATCGCATGAGTCTGACGGCAGAGCCAACCCAACACGCTCCGGCAGAGAAAACAGATCCGAAAAGAAAAAACCGACTAAAACCCACAGCGCAACAGGAAGGCCTCCCAATCGCAACCCCCTTGACTCAAGTTCTCGCTCAGCCCACCAACAGGACGATCACCACCCCCCAGATAATCAGGAGCGTGTTGCCGACTGCATAGGTGATGGTGTATCCCATGGCCGGGGCCGTGCTGTCGAGCGTCTCTTCGACCGCCCCCAGCGCGGCCGTCGTGGTCCGCGCCCCCGAACAGCAGCCCAGTGTCAGGGCGTCGTTGAAGCGGAAGAGGTATTTTCCGATGAACATTCCGGCGACGAGCGGAATCGACGTGGCGACCGCACCGACCAGGAAGAGGCTCCATCCCATCTGCTGGAAACCGTGGATGAAAGTCGGCCCGGTGGAGATCCCGACGATGGCGATGAAGACATTCAGCCCGACATTGTTCATGAACCAGACCGCCGGTTCGGGAATACCGCCCAGGTTGGGCCTTCGGGACCGGAGCCACCCGCACACCAGCCCCGCGATAAGTACCCCGCCGCTCACCGTCAGGCTCAGCGGAATGGTCCCGATCCGGGCGACCAGCATCCAGCCGAAGATCAAACCGCCCAGCACGATCCCCAACCCGACGAGCGTCATGCTGGTCTTGGGAGTGATCGGGTCGCTGTAGCCGAGCCGCTCGGCCGCCCGTTCGACGTCCTGTTTCAGCCCGACCAGTTCGATCCTGTCGCCCGGATCGAGCCGCCCGGCGCTCCGGACCGGGATTTTGACTCCGGTCCGCGTGATGCTGCGAATCATTACCCCGTGCATGAACTCGGCTCGCAGGAGGTCGCCGATCGACGACTTCGTGCTCTCGCGTCGGGCGACCACCACCGCCAGCGTCTCGACCGTGAAATTCACCAACTCGTCGTCCACGATCTCGCGACCGATCCAGGTCTCCTCCTCGATCACGAACTCGCGCCGGCCGCTGACCACCAATTCGTCGCCCCGGAAGATCATCGTCCGGGGCTGCGGATCGCGAATCGCCCCCTGCTGCCGGATGCGTTCGACGAAGAGCCGCTTGCCCTGGCGCCGCATGAGTTCCTCGAACTCGCGAACCGTACGACCCGGGGTAAACCATTCGTTGTCTGCCGTGAAGGCCCGGAAGACGATATCCCGGACGGCCGGATTGAATCCCGGTTGCAGGCTAACGTCCTGCCCCAGACGGGTTTCGAGCTCCTTGGCCGCGGCCTTGACCTTTTTGACCCCTCCGAGGAGCCTCGGGCCGAGCGTCCCGAGCACCCAGGCCGACCCGGCCGTTCCGTAGATGTAGGTTACGGCGTAGACGACCGGCATGGTGCTCATATCGAGCCCCTGGAGGTTCGGCATGTCGCGAATGGTGTCCGTGGCGACCCCCAGGACGGCGGACATGGTCTGCGAACCGGCCATGAGTCCGGCCGCCTGGGCGGCGTCGTATCCCATCACCGAGGCGCAGAGCCACACCGACCCGAGGCACAACAAGCAGACCACGACGGCGAATCCGACCTGCGGAAGTCCGTCCTTTCGGAGTCCGCGGAAGAACTGCGGTCCGACGGCGTACCCGACGGCAAAGAGGAACATGAGAAAGAAGAGGGTCTTGGCCGGTTCGGGAATCTCGATTTTCATCTGGCCGACAACCACGCCGACCAGCAGGACGCTGGTAACGGTGCCGAGCGAGAAGCTTTTGTAGTGGAGCCGTCCGATCCAAAATCCGACAGCGACGGTCAGGAAGACGGCCAGCGCGGCGTTTTCCTGGAAGAATTTGACAAAATCGGTTCCGGTAAACATCGTAGGATAGTTTTTGGCATATTTTCATTTCGTTCGAGGAGCAATCCGCGTGCCGAACCTCCTCCCTCGCCGGGAAAGCCCGCAGAAAAAGCGTACATTTGACAGTTCCGGCGGCCGGACTCGTTTCGAACGATTATTATTCCCGGCAATACCCTCTATGAGTGAGTGGTTGTTCGTGTGTGAAAATATCCTATCTTTGTGGATGTCGCGCGTTTCTCACGAGCGCGCGGCGGACATACGGAAAGTGTTTTCGCAGTCTTTACAACGAAATCTGACAGTTTCAACAAGAGAAAAGACAACGAACGACACTCACTTCTTGTTTAGCATATGGACAGGGAGCGCATTCTGCGTATCCCTTTGCTTCATATCTATTCAGGTGTGGGGTATTGCATCGTTTATTTTCGCTTGGGTTCTACCACAACCTTCTTAGAGATAAACGAAATCGACTCCACACTTTCTTTTTTCTCAACCTGCTGAAATCTCGACAGCCACTCGGAGTCGATGGCGACTGATGTTTAACGATGCACAAAACCAAAGTGGCTATGAAACGACTATTCTCTATTGGGGCCTTTCTGTTGGTCCTGCTGCTGGCCGTAAGTTGTAGCAAGAGCGAAGACTCAATAAAGTTGGCAATTCAAATTACAGAAGATGAGACAATTTTACAATTCCGGGACAATGAGACGAAAACGATCCATTATACTATTGTTGGAGAAGGTGTGAATTTGGTAGTCAAGGCCGAAATGCAGAACGACGACGGCGGTTATACCCTGCACGCAACCCCGACCTCAAAGACTACCGGAACGGTTGATATTCAAGCAAAAACTCCGACCGAAAATCGGGTAATCGTGTCGGTTTCCGATGGTCGCCAGACCAGTCAAGCAAGTATCGCCGTATCTGCGTTATCGTTCGATGACCAAACCGTTCAGGTAGAGACTCCGGGAACATTGGAACAATTATTGGCAGAGTCCGATCGATCGACCGTTACGAAATTGACAATAATCGGAACAATCAACGAGGAGGATATTGCCACCTTGAAAGCGCTCCCGAATCTTTCAATATTGGATATCGAGGATGCCGATTTGACGGTGTTACCATCTAATGCTTTTAAGGATAATAAAACGCTGACTTCCGTAAAATTACCAAAGACATTAACGGAGATTGGAGATCGTGCATTTGACAATTGTATTGGTTTGGAGGGAAACCTGACAATTCCGAGTAGTGTGGCGACTATTGGAAACTTTGCATTTGATAGTTGTGCCAGCTTGACGGGAACCCTAACGATTCCGGAAAGTGTAACGAGGATTGGAATCGGTGCATTTCATGGTTGTTCCGGCTTAACGGGAAACCTGACGATTCCGGAAAGTGTGATGGATATTGGAACGCCGGCATCTTCTCGTAATGCTGGCTTGACTGAGAATTTGACAATTCCGAGCAGCGTGGCGACGATTGAAGGCGCTATATTTCGTGGTGCATTTGAGGGTTGTACCGGTTTGACGAGTTTAACGATCCAGGAGGGGGTGAAGATGATCGGAGACTATGCATTTAAGGGATGTACCGGTTTGGCAGGCGGCCTAACGATTCCGAATAGTGTAACGGCGATTGGAGGCTATGCATTTTCAGGTTGTTTCGGTTTGACGAGTGTGACGATTCCGAACGGTGTTACGACGATTGGAGGCTATGCATTTTATGGTTGTTCCGGTTTAACGAGTGTGGCGATTCCGAACAGTGTTACGACGATTGGAAACTATGCATTTTATGGTTGTTCCGGTTTGACGAGAGTAACGATTCCTGAAAATGTAACGACGATTGGAAACTATGCGTTTTATGGTTGTACCGGTTTGATGGGGACTTTCATTATTCCGAGCGGAGTTACGACGATTGGAGACTATGCGTTTTATGGTTGTTCCAGTTTGGATGGATATCTGACAATTCCAAACGGAGTTACGTCGATCGGAAGCTATGCATTTTATGGTTGTTCCAGTTTGAATGGATATCTGACGATTCCGAGCAGTGTTACGACGGTTGGAAGCTATGCATTTTATGGTTGTTCCAGTTTGATGGGGCTTTTGGCGATTCCGAGCAGTGTTACGACGATTGAAGAGGCAGCATTTTTCGGCTGTACTGGTTTGACGGGAGTGAGGATTCAGGAGGGGGTAACGACGATTGGAAGCGGTGCATTTTCCGGTTGTATCGGTTTGACAGGTAATCTGACAATTCCGGCAAGTGTTACGACGATTGGAAGCGGTGCATTTAGGAATTGTATCGGCTTGACGGGAGATCTGATGATTCCGAGCAACATAAAAACAATTGAGAGTCAAACATTTAGAGGTTGCACTGGTTTGACTGGAAACTTGACAATTCCCAATAGCGTGACGGAGATTGGAAATGGTGCATTTGAAGATTGTACCGGTTTGACGGGAGATCTGATGATTCCGAGCAGTGTGACGACGATTGGGGAACAGGCATTTAGAGGTTGTACCGGTTTGACAGGGAGCCTGACAATTCCGAACAGCGTGACGGAGATTGGCGACCAGTCATTTTCGGGTTGTTCCGGTTTGACAGGAAGCCTGACAATTCCGAACAGCGTGACGAAAATTGGATCCGCTGCATTTGGTAATTGTACCGGTTTGACGAGTGTGACGATTCCAAGTAGTGTGAAGACGATTGAACAGGAGGCATTTTCAGGTTGTTCCGGTTTGACGAGTGTGACGATTCCGAACAGCGTGACGACGATTAGACTGTCTGCATTTGGTTTTTGTTCCGGTTTGACGAGTTTGACAATTCCGGAAAGCGTGACGATGATTGCAAATTACGCATTTTGGTATTGTACCGGTTTGACACGAATTGAATGCAAATCCAACACACCTCCACAATTAAGTGTTAGCGCCTTTGCTGCTATACCAACAGAAGATTGTGTGTTATACGTTCCGACCGGTTGTGCGGAGGCCTATCGCACTGGTTGGGAATATTGGACTTTCAAAGACATTATCGAAACCGATTTTAATTAAAATCCCGCCCCGCGACAAAAGAAAAACCTTTGTCGCGGGGGATTCCCATCTAACGCAAAAGAGGCTGTTTTCGTTATTCTGAACGAAAACAGCCTCTTTGCTTCTTCCCTGCGGAGAGGGAGGGATTCGAACCCCCGGAGCCTCGCAGCTCAACGGTTTTCAAGACCGCCGCAATCGACCACTCTGCCACCTCTCCGGCGACAAAAGTAGCGGTTTTTTCCGGACCGAACAACAGACCGAACGACTTTTTTTGCCCGCCGGCGCAAACACGATCCCCGAACGCCAAAACCGACCCGAACCAAAAGAAAAACCACAAAAAAAATCATTCAAACTCTTGGTTATTAAATTTTATGGCCTATATTTGCACTCGTACAATCGAGCAATCTCGAACTCTCTAAATGTTACTGTTATGAATAAAACTCAACTCGTGGAAGCAATCGCTGCAGAAGCAGGATTGACCAAAGCTCAGGCCAAAAAAGCCCTCGAAGCATTCATCGGCGTTACGGGAAAAACCTTGAAAGCGGGCGACAAAATCGCTTTGGTAGGCTTCGGCTCGTTCAGCGTTACCAAAAAACCGGCGCGCACCGGGCGCAACCCGCGGACGGGTGCGGCGATCAAGATTGCTGCCAAGAAGGTCGTGAAATTCAAAGCTGGGGCGGAACTCAGCGCGGTGGTTGGGAAGTAGTAAATTCCTATAAAGTATAGGAGGCGTAGCTTCTATCTTTGAAAGAACGACCACTTTCATACAAAACGGGAGACCCGTACGGATTCTGAACAATCCGTGCGGGTCTCTCTCTTTTTACCCTCCTCCGCTGAGGCGATCCCGCTATCGCCCCCCTCTCGGATTCTTTGCGAACATCCTCCCCGGCTTGCCCCATAGAGTTAGGATGTTCAAATAAATAGTACCTTTGTCCGAACATGGAACAGAAAAAGAAAAAAACGCTGCTCGTCATCCTGCTGATCGTGCTGCTCTTGGTGTTCGACCAGGTCGTCAAGTTGTACGTCAAAACCCACATGACACTCGACGAAGCCATTCCGGTTTTCGGCCACTGGTTTTACATCCACTTCATCGAAAACCGAGGCGCGGCTTACGGCATGGAACTCGGCGGCAGCTACGGCAAACTGCTCTTGAGCCTCTTCCGGATCGCGGCCGTAGCGGCGATCGGCTGGTACGTCGACCGGCTCATCAAACGCAACGCGCCCACAGGGGTGATCGTCGGAATCTCCGTCATCCTGGCCGGCGCGTTGGGAAACATCCTCGACTCGGCCTTCTACGGTCTCATCTTCTCGGAATCCACCTTCACCGAGGTCGCCCGCTTCGTCCCGTGGGGGACGGGCTATGCGCCGTTCCTCCACGGCAGCGTCGTCGACATGCTCTACTTCCCGATCGTCGAAGTCGACCGAATGCCCGACTGGATACCGTTCGTCGGCGGAGAACCTTACACATTCTTCAGCCCGACGTTCAACATCGCCGATTCCTATGTTACCGGCGGTCTACTCTACCTCTTGATCTTCAAACTCAAATTCTTTAAATAATCGTTCTCTTTTCTGTAACTGGTCGTTAGCTACGTGCGGGTACTGTTCTTTTTGTGAACAAAAAGAACCAAAAAAACTTTCGGGAATGCTAACGCATTCCATGGGCTGCCGTAGTCAAGAGCACTTTGCCGTGTTTTGGGTAGGGACTTTCCGGCGCGGCGCGTAAGTTAATTACAGCCTAAACGCGCCCGCCGAGAAAGCCCTACCC
>JAIDFC010000097.1 GCA_029054535.1 Rikenella sp.
CGCCGCCCCATGCGGAGGGCGCCAGGTTCACTTCGTTCACTGGCTACTCCGCCGGCGACGGGCTTTCCCCTAAAAAACTGTGTTTGGCCGAGTGCCAGCGAAATCATTCTCGATAAACTCTTCGTTTATCGAGTGATTTCGCTCTTTAGGCGAGCGCGCGGATTTCTCTTCGGAAACCGTGTCTGTTCGCGCGCTGGCGGAAATCTTGTTCAAAAGCGATGCACGCTTTTGAACGATTTCCTACTCCAGCAGTCGCGCGCGGGATATTCTCTCCAACAACGCTCTTTACTCGCGCGCCTGCCGGATTGAGCAGAAAAACGAATGTTTTTCTGCTCAATCCAGCTCTTTAGACGTGGCGCGCTTCAAAACCGTGTTCGACTGCGCTCCCGCGCGGGGCCGCGTGCCCGCGGTGGGCGGGCGATACTCCGTATCGCTTAAACCTACGCTGAAAACCACAACAAAAAACGCGCCGGGCGGCCGATGCTACGCATCGCATGAGCCTGACGGTGGAGAAAGTTCAACAAAAAGCCGCGAGAATCGAGAAACGACGGCAAACAAAGAGGTCGTTGACCGCGGAAAAACCGCGGTAACGACCTCGAAAAAACATACAATAATAGAAATCGGCCCCTTATCGCCCTTCTCCCAGCACTTCGTGCGCCCGTTCGACCCGACGCAGGAACTCTTCTCGGCCGATGATTTCAGCGATGTCGAACAGATTGGCCCCCGTGCTCGACCCGACCAGAGCCAACCGCAACGTATTCATCACCTTGCCCATCGGCAGCCCTTGTTCTTCGATCCATGAGTGCGCTTTGGCTTCGAGGTTCGGCGCCGTGAAATCTTCGACCACCTCTAACTGTCGCCGCAGGTTTTGGAGGTGTTCCGGATTGTCGTCTTTCCAGAACTTCGCCACCGCTTTCGGATCATACGACTGCGGTGCTTCAAAGAAATAAGCAGCCAGCAGCCACAAGTCGCCGACGAACGTCGCCCGTTCCTTGACCAGCCCCATGATCCGTTCCACTTTCGCCACCGGTACGTCTCCATACCCGCGTTCCGCCAACACCGGCAGGAAAAGCGCCGCCAGTTCCGCATCCGACTTGCGGTGCAGGTACTGCGCGTTGAACCACCGCGCTTTCTCCGGGTCGAACCGCGCCCCCGACTTGCTCACCCGCTCCAACGAGAAAAGCTCGATCAGTTCCGGCATCGAAAGAATCTCCGAGTGGTCGTTGCCCGGATTCCATCCCAGCAAAGCCAACAGGTTGACGAACGCTTCCGGAAAATAACCGTCCTCCCGGTATCCCCTCGCCCCCTCGCCCCCGTCCTGAGGCGTCCACTGCAACGGGAAGACCGGAAAACCGAGTTTGTCCCCGTCCCGTTTGCTGAGCTTGCCCCCGCCTGTCGGCTTGAGCAGCAGCGGCAGGTGGGCGAACCGCGGCATGCGATCCTCCCAGCCGAACGCCCGGTAGAGCAGCACGTGCAGCGGCAGCGACGGCAGCCACTCCTCGCCACGGATCACGTGGGTGATCTCCATCAGATAGTCGTCCACGATGTTGGCCAAGTGATAAGTCGGCAGCCCGTCCGCCGACTTGTAGAGCACCTTGTCGTCCAAGGTCGAGCTATTTACCGACACATGCCCCCGAATCATGTCGTCCATCTCGATCTGTTCGTTCTCCGGCATCCGGAAGCGGACGGTCCACTGGTCGCCCCGCGCGATACGCGCTTCGACTTCCTCTGCCGACAGGGCGAGCGAGGTCGCCAGCCGTGTCCGAACGGCGCTGTTATAGGCGAACGTCTCCCCCCGCGATTCGTACTCTTTCCGGATCGCGTCCAGCTCTTCCGGCGTGTCGAACGCATAGTAGGCCCAGCCGTCCCGAACGAGTTGTTCGGCGTATTTGAGATAGATCTCGCGCCGTTCGCTCTGCCGATAGGGTGCGTGCGGCCCGCCGACGCTCACCCCCTCGTCGATCTCGATGCCGCACCACCGCAGCGATTCGATGATATATTCCTCGGCCCCCGGCACGAAGCGATGCGAGTCGGTGTCCTCGATCCGCAGGAGAAATTTTCCGCCGTGCTGCCGGGCGAACAGGTAGTTGTACAACGCCGTACGCACGCCGCCCATGTGCAACGGCCCCGTAGGGCTGGGGGCGAAACGGACTCTGACAGGTCTTTCGTTCATGGTGTGGATCCTAAATTTTTCGTTACGCGAAAATACAAACTTTATTCCATTCTTTGCCGTCCTTTGCCGAAAACCGGGGAGCGAAGGACGAATAATTCGGGAAAAGAGCGGATTTTTCAGTATATTTGTCCGGATATGCACGCCTCCGAACCGGATCGACCGGGCGAAAGGGGCGGCCCTCTTCACGAATCCCGAGTATGGACTACGGCCGGTTGGGACGCACAGTCGTCAATAAAATACCGAAGCTCTTGCTGCTGCTGGCGGTGCTGTATGCGCTGCAGCAGAACAAGCGGCTGCTCTTCGACGCGGAGGCGGAGACCGGCGGATTTGTTTCCTCGGCATCGCCGACGGCGGCGATAGCGATCGACACGGCGTTGACCGATGCTTTTTTCGGGCGACCCACCCGACTCTCGACTCAGGATTCGGTGATGTACGAAGTGCGGTTCGCGGATCCGGCCGCGGAAGCGGAGACGGCGGGAGGTGATCCGAACGGCTATGTGATCGTCGGGAAACGCGAGACGAACAGTCGGCGGGGGATGGCCGGACCGGTGCCGGTGGCGGTGCTGCTCGACGAACGGGAGATTATTCGCGGGGTGCGGATGCTGCCCAATCGCGAGACACCGCATTTTCTGGCCCTGATCGAAGAGGACCGGCTGCTCGAACGGTGGAACGGACGCTATCTTCAGGATCCGCTGCGGGCGGTGGATGCGACGGTCGGGGCGACCCATACGGCGCGGGCGGTGGTCGAGAACGTCAACGGGACTTTGGCCGCTTTTCTGGGGAAAGTCCCGGTGGAGGCGGTGCGCGAGGCGAGGCCTATGACGGACTATTTGGGGGAGTTCGCGGTACTGTTTATTTTGGTGATGTCGCTGGCCTGCTTCATCTCGCCGGAGACCACCCGACGGATGCGGATTCCGGCACTGGTGCTGTCGGTGGCGGTCTTAGGGTGCTGGCAGGGGGCGTTTCTCTCGGTGGCGCTTTTTTACAAATGGCTCATTTTCGGAGCGTCGACGCCGGTGAGGTTCGGCGTTATTATTATGGCAGGACTGAGCGTCGTGCTGCCGCTGGTTACCTCGCGGCGGTTCTACTGCTCGTACCTCTGTCCGTTCGGGGCGGCTCAGGAGCTCCTTGGGCGGGTGG
>JAIDFC010000098.1 GCA_029054535.1 Rikenella sp.
AAGCCCCAAAAGCAGCCGCTGCCACCCGTAACCGTTGACAACCAACTGTACCCGCCGTAGCCGACGGCATACAACGTCCCGCCTGCGTTATTTCCTCGGTATCCGCTGTCGCGGAAGCCCGGAGCTGGCCACATGCCCGCCCCCCCGGATCAATATCCGTAGTAATTGTCGATGAAGCTGTTGGTCTTTTTATACTTGACCAGGTCCGCCAACACCGAGCTCTTGGCCCGGATCGAGAAGGTCCAGCTCTGCCGGAAACCCACCGGCACCCACGACAGCGTCGCCTGCAGGCAGTGCATATCCCGTCGAATCATCACCGTCCCCGGGGTCAGTTTGTTCGCCACGAAGTCGTAACCCGCACCGAACTCCACCGCCCACTTCTCGGTCAGGTTCACCGAACCGTTGAAGCTCACGGTCTGCATCCGGCTGATGTTCCGCCCCGAACGGCTGAAACTGAAGTTGTAGTTGAACGAAAAACTCCACGGAATGTTGAAGTCGTAGTACTGTGTCGCCAGCAACTGCGCCCGCCGCATCGCCGTGGCATACTGGTTTTCGGTCTGGTTGAAGAATCCTCCGTTCTGGTTCGGGTCGTTGAGCGCCGCCTCGACGTCGGAACGCGTATTGTTATTCGGATTATTCGATGCAGGCGTGTTGCTCGAGGAGCTGCTCCGCGCCTTGGAGCTGAAACCGTAGCTGAATCCGGTGCTGAACGACGTCAGCCGCGCGATCCCCCGTCCATGGGTGGCTACGAATTTGTCGATCCGTCGGCCGTTTTCGTCGATCATATACGGGTCGAACGTGGCGTTGATGTTCAGGCTCACCCCCTTGAAGAGCGTGGTCCGCGCGTTGACCGAAAAGACGTTGAGTTTCAGCGAGTCGGCCAGGAAGTTGTATCCCGAGTTGATGTTGAACGCCTCGAGAATCTTGATCTTCCGGAATCCGCTGGTATCCCTCGCGCTCGGCACCTTCAGCTCCAGCGTATTGTTGATCCCGAAGGTCAGGCTCATGTTTTCTCCCTGCCCCGGCACCCCGTAGATTTCGTTCGCGAACGGCGAGTAGGTCGTGGTCCCCCCGTGTTTGTCGCTCTGGATGGTGCGGTAGTAGCCGTAGTGCGCCTTCCCGAAGTTCGGAGCGTAGTTGAAGCTCAGGCTCGGGGTCATCACATGCCGCAGCTTGACCCGTCCCTTCCGCCCGAAGGTGTAGGTCCCGTAGAGCCGCGTATTGGTCGAGAGCGAAGCGCTGTAGTCGTACACGCGGTAGAAACCGTTGGTGGTATCGGTATTTTCGATCTGTTCGGTCTCGGGATTCCAGTCGCGGTAGATCTTCCGGAAATACCAACGCTCGTGGTAGGTGAAGTTCGGCGTGATGTTCAGGTATTTCAGCACGTTGAACGAAGCGCTCACCGGCAGCCGGTGTTCGAATCCGAATCGCATCCGGTCGAACATCTCTTTCTTCATGAACTCGTTCTGTTTGAAGCTGCTGACGCTGTTGCTGAAGTTGGTCTGGAACGTGAAGGCGATCTTTTCGTACCACCGCTCTTTCCCCACGGCATTCTTGCGTTTGAACGGGTTGATCCGCGTAACGTTGAAAACCATCGTCGGAAGGGTCAGCGACATCGTGCTGTCGCGCATGCTCTGGCTGTGGCTGGCGTTGATCGAGAGCGAGAACGGCTTCCCGACCCAGTTTTTGGAGTAGGCGATCGACGAACTGGTCTGAGCGGCCAGGTAGTCGTTCATGTCCGTCGCGTTGTACTTGTTGTACTTGCTCGACGAGTAGTTGACGCTGGCCGAAAACGTCGAGTTGGGACGGAACTTGGAGTCCTGCTGGTGGGTCCACTGCAGACGGATGTTCTGCTGGTCCACATAGTCCGCGCTCCCCTTTTCGCCGAAAATATCCTTCGCGAAGTCGAATTGCAACCGGCCGTTGTACTTGTACCGTTTCCGGTAGCTGGAGGCGGCTCCGACCTCCCACGATCCGAGGGTATAGATCCCGCCGGTCAACTTGAGGTCGAGGTAGTCGTTGAAGACGAAGTAATACCCCCCGTCGCGCAAGAAGAATCCCCGCGTGGCCTCCTCCCCGACCTGCGGCAGGATGAAGCCCGAATGGCGCGCCCCCTGTTGCGGAAAAAACCCGAACGGAAGCCCCAGCAAATAGAACGGCACGTCTTCGATCACCATATAGGCCGGTCCGAAGACCACTTTTTTCTTCGGTTCTACGGTCCCTTTGGTCATCTGGAGGTAGAAGTGCGGGTGGTCGGCGTCGCACGTGGTGTAGGTCCCGCCTTTCATGTGCAGCACGTCGTCGGGCATCTTCTTCACCAGCCCGCCGGTGATGATCCCCTCGCCCTCCCGGGTGTGCGCCCCCCAGATCAACGCCTTTTTGGTGTCGATGTTGTAGCGCACGGAGTCCAGCTCGTAAGTCGTGTTGTCTTGGATGAATTTCGGTCGGATGTAGCGTTCGGTCAAGGTGTCGACAGTCCCCTGCGCCGCGACGTTCTTGTCGTCGAGGTTGAGGGTGATCCGCTCGGCCTCCATCTTGAGGTCGGTGTACTGCACTTTCCCGTCTCCGTACATGTAGAGATTGCCGGTCCGCACGTCGTAGACCAGCGAGTCGCGCTGCGATCCCACCACCTGAGCCTCCAGCGGCGAACCGCCCTTCTTCTTCGCCGCCGGCGGTGTCGCGGTGGAAACAGTATCCTTCGGCGCGGTTTTTGCCGTGTCGGCCGACAAGGTGTCGAGTCGAGGCAGGGAATCGAGGCTCCCCGAATCGGGCGTCGCGACGGAATCGGCCTGTTGCGGCGGCATCGCCGTCGGCGTTGCACAGACGACACCTCCTGTCATCCAGAACGACAGCAGGGCGAACAGAAAAATGATCGGTTTTCGTTGTGCCGGGCGCAAAATCCGAGGAAAATAGGTTAAATTTGTCGGCCGGACCCACGCGCCGGCGACTCGCAAAGGTAAACAAAAAAGAGGAAACGCAAAGCTGCTGCGCGATGAAGCTCCTGACGGCTATATGTAACGTAATTTTACTGCTTTTCAGTATTCCGACGATCGCAGCCACGAAGAACGGCGCTGCGGAGGGAAAGGAGAGCGTGCGTTGCATCGTGATCGACCCCGGACACGGAGGCAAAGACCCGGGCGCGGTGGGCAACGGATTGCAGGAGAAGGCGATCAATCTGGGGGTCGCGTTGAAGCTGGGGCGGATGATTGAGCAGCAGTTGCCGGGGGTGCGGGTGGTGTATACGCGGCGCGACGACCGTTTCCTGTCGCTGGCCGACCGCAGCAAGCTGGCGGCGGAGGCGGGAGCGGACCTCTTCATCTCGATCCACACCAACTCCAGTACGAGCGCTTCGGCCTCGGGGACCGAAACGTTCGTCATGGGGGAGGACAAAGACAACCGGAATCTCTCGGTGGTGATGCGCGAAAATGCCGTCATCAGCCTCGAACCGGACTACACTTCGCGCTACGAGGGGTACGATCCCAATTCGTCGGAGTCGCTGATCCTCTTCTCCCTGATGCAGTATGTCTACCAGAGCCAGAGCCTCTCGCTGGCCGAACGGATCCAGGAACAATATGCGGCGCATGCCGGCAGGCGGAACAAGGGGGTCAAGCAGGCGGGGTTTCTGGTTTTGTGGCGAACGCCGATGCCGAGCGTGCTGACCGAGGTGGGCTTCATCTCGAACCCGGAGGAGGCCAAATTCCTCGGATCGGCGGAGGGGCAGGAGCGGATCGCCGGTTCGATCTTTCGGGCGGTGAAAGAGTACAAACGGCAGACGGACAGTCGGGCGATGGCGGCCCCGGGTTCTTCTTCGACTCCTGCGTCTTCTGCAGCGGCGGGCAAGGGGACTTCCGCCTCCACTGCGACGACGAACCGATCAGGAGGGGGGAGCGCGACGACCGCCTCGCGCACGGTCGAGACATCCGGAAGCGCTCGGACATCGCCGTCTCCCGCTTCTTCTACGGCGGGTGCGACTAAAGCGGCACCGGTGGCGCAACGCCCCCGAACGACACACTTCGTAACACCTCAGACCTCCTCGTCCTCCTCCGCGGCTTCCCGAGCCGGCGACGGACGGACGATCTTCCGAATCCAGATCAAGAGCGCACCGAACAGGATCTCCATAACGCGCTCGAATTTCGGCGATTACGCGAACGAAACGATCGAATTACGGATCAACGGCCGTTACAAATATTTCTGCGGAACGAGCTTTTCTTACTCGGATGCGTTACTTTTGCAACGTAAAATCCGAGATTCGTTTCCGGACGCTTTTATGGTGGCTTTCCGCGATGGGAAACCGATCCCCCTCGCCGAAGCGATCGGACGATAAACACAGTTTTCAATCGTTTACTTCGTTCGTCGGCTGCGACGGGACACGGCGCCGATGAACTGAAATTATACATTTCGACAGATAATGAAAAAGACGAGAATTTCCCGTGAAGCACGTATCGGTTTATACGGTTTATGTATGCTTTTGTTGCTTTATTTGGGGATCAACTTCATCAAGAGTCAGGATATATTCAGCCGAGACAACACCTATTACGCCGTTTACGACAACGCGGACGGGATCGAGGCTTCGTCTCCGGTTACGATCAGCGGTTTCCGGGTGGGGACGGTGGATCGCGTGTGGTACGACGTGGCGACCCGGAAGGTGGTCGCCGAGTTTTCGGTCAAGCGGCAGTATCCCGTGCCGATGGATTCGCGGGCCAAGATCGCCAGCGCGTCGCTGCTCGGGGCGACGGTCGTCGACCTGCAGCTGGGTACGGAAGGGCGTTTTCTGGCCGACGGCGACACGGTGCGGTCGCTGGTCGAACCGGGGCTGATGGAGACGGTCGGCCAGCTCAAAGGCAAGGCGGATACCTTGCTCGTGCAGGTATCGCGGGCTTTGGAGGGGGTCAACGCGGTGTTGAGCGAGGAGAATGTGGCCAATCTCTCGAAACTGCTGGCCCATGCCAACTCCATCGGCGGAAACCTCGACCGGATGGTGGCCGGAGACTTGAATCGGACGCTGGCCGATCTCCGCTCGCTCTCCGCAGAACTCAATACGGCCGGACCGAAAATCACGCAGATCGTCGACCGGGTCGGGAATATCGCCGACACGATGAGCGTCTCGCTGCCGACTCTCATGACGAACATCGGAGATGCCGCCGAAAAACTCAACGTCGCCATGTCGGCCATCAACCGCGCCGAAGGTAGTGCCGGAAAACTGATCTACGACCGGGAACTCTACGAAAACCTCGCCGAGGCCTCCGAGGCGCTCGCCTTGCTTCTCCAGGACCTCAAAGCCAATCCCGGACGCTATATCCATATCTCGGTCTTCGGCGGTAATCGGAATAAATAAAATTGCGATTATTTTTTACTTGCTCCATTTCTTTGTGCCGGAGGGTACTGTTCTCTTTGTGAACAAAGAGAACCAGAAAAACTTTCGGGAATGCTAGCGCATTCCATGACCGTTCTTAGTGAATAGTCTTAGGTTTACTTTTGGGCTGGGGTAATGGCGCGCTAAGTGATTGACTTGCAATAAAGCGCGCCATTACTCCCGGCCCAACAATAAGTCCTCAAGGCTCTTGACTACGGCAGTCCATGCGATACGCAGTATCGCCGGAAGTCTTTTTGGTTCTTTTTCTTCAGAAAAAGAACGGTTCCGTACAGTAGCCAATGAACAGACCAAGTAAAATACAATAGTATTTCATTTTATGATTTATCCGAGAGATTTTGAGCAGCGTATCGGGTTCGACAAGATCCGGGACGCTGTTTCGCTGTTGTGCGGGACCGAGGCGGCTCGGAGACGGGTGGCCGAGGCGTCGTTTGCGAGTCGCCGGGAGGTGTTGGCGCAGCAGCTGGGGCGCGTGGCCGAGATGCGCGATATATTGATCGTCGAGGGGGATTATCCCGGGGGCGGGTATGTCGATATGAATCGGTTTTTGCGCGTCGTGCGGGTCGAGGGGCGGTATCTGGAACCGGCAGAGATGGTCGAGCTGGCGCGGGCGTTGGCGTTGCTCGACTCGTTGAGCGCCTTTTTCCGCAGGAAGCGCGAGGAGACGGCCGGAGGGCGGAACGGGACGCCGTATCCGTTGCTGGACGAGTTGGCCGGTCCGGTGAAGGATTTCGGGCGCGTGCGGCGCGAGATCGGGCGGATCATCGATCCGGAGGCGGGGAGCGTGCGGGACACCGCCTCGGCCGAGCTGGCACGGATCCGACGGACGCTGCGCGAAAAAGCGGCAGCGGTGGACAAACGGTTGCAGGCCATTTTGCGGCAGGCTCAAGCCGCCGGTTGGGTCGATCCGGAGAGCGAGGTGGCCGTGCGCGACGGGCGGACGGTAATCCCCGTAGCGGCAGTCAATAAGCGGAAGATCAAAGGGTTGGTGCACGACGAGTCGGCCACCGGTCGGACCGCCTACATCGAGCCGATCGAAGTCGTCGAACTCAACAACGAGCTGCGAGAACTCGAAAACGAAGAGCGGCGGGAGATCGTGCGGATTCTGATCGCTTTTGCCGACGATCTGCGGCCCGAGCTGCCGCTGCTGTTGGAGGCGGGCGAGTATCTCGTCGAAATGGACTTTATCGAGGCCAAGGCGCGGTATGCGCTGGCGACGGACGCCGTCTTGCCGGAGCTGGCCGACGGTCCCGAGATGCGGTTGCGGCGGGCGAGGCATCCGCTGCTGGAGGCCGCGCTCAAAAAAGAGGGGAAGGCGATCGTGCCGCTCGATCTGAGCCTCACGACCGATGAGTATATCCTGCTGATCTCGGGGCCGAACGCCGGTGGGAAATCGGTCTGTCTGAAAACGGCGGGGCTGTTGCAATACATGTTGCAGTGCGGCTGGTTGGTGCCGGCGGACGGAGACTCACGGATGGGGATCTTCGGGAGCCTGTTCATCGACATCGGAGACCAGCAGTCGCTGGACAACGACCTGTCGACCTACTCGTCGCACCTGCTGAACATGAAAACCCTCCTGCGGCATGCCGACGAACACTCGCTGGTGCTGATCGACGAGTTCGGTTCCGGCACCGAGCCGGGGACCGGAGGGGCGATTGCCGAAGCGGTCCTGGAACAGCTCCAGGCGCGGCACGTCTGGGGGATCGTTACGACCCACTATGCCAATCTGAAATACTACGCGGCTGGCGCACAGGGGATTGCGAACGGCGCGATGGCCTTCGATCTGCAACAGATCCGGCCGCTCTTCCGGTTGGAGATGGGGCGGCCCGGAAGCTCGTTCGCCTTCGAGATCGCGCGCAAGATCGGCCTGCCGGAAGAGATCATCCGATCGGCCGAGGCGAAGATCGGATCGGCGCAGGCCAATGCCGAACGCCACATCCGCGAAGCGGCGCGCGACAAACGCTACTGGGAGTCGAAACGCGAGCGGATTCGGGCGGCCGAAAAGAACATCGACCGGACGGCGGCGCAGTACGAGTTGCAACTTTCTGAGATTCAATCCGAAAAGGCCAAGATCTTGGCCGCTGCCCGAACGGAGGCGGAGGGGCTGTTGGCGGAGGCCAACCGGCAGATCGAACGGACGATCCGCGAGATCCGCGAATCGCAGGCCGAGCGCGAACGAACTCGGATGGTGCGGGGCGAGTTCGATGACTTCCGGCGCACGCTGGCCGGGAGCGACACCGCCTCGCTGCCGACGCCGGAGGAGGATCCGATTTTGCGCAAAATGAAGCAACTCCGCGAGCGGGAACAGCGGCGCAAAGAACGCCGAGCTTCGCGTCCTGCTGCTCAGGAAGGGGATGCTGCGCCCAAAAAGCCGGACAAACCGCGGGAGGTCGAAGTGGGGTTCTATGTCCGCATCAAGGGGCAACAGGCTGTGGGCGAGGTGCTTGCCTTGCCGAGCGCGGGCAAAGCGACCGTCGCTTTCGGTCAGATCACGACGGTCGTCGACCGAAAGCGGCTGGAGATCGTCCCGCACGCCGAATACAAACAACTGCAACGCGGAGGCGGGGGCTCTTCTTTT
>JAIDFC010000099.1 GCA_029054535.1 Rikenella sp.
TTCTGTGAACAGAAAGAACCAAAGAAACTTTCGGGAATGCTAACGCATTCCATGGGCTGCCGTAGTCAAGAGCCTTGTTCCCTTTGTTTTGGGTAGGGACTTTTAATGCAGGGCGCAATTAAGTTTGAGAGAACCTATGCGCCCTCATTAAAAGCCCTACCCACACCGTGGGCCAGAGCATTAGATTGCGGAGCCTAAGGCGTAGCGTAGCTGTTGGAAGTCTTTTGGGTACCTTTTCTTCAGAAAAGGTACGGTTCCGTACTGTAGCCAAAGAACAAAAGGTATAAACCGAACGACAGAACAAACAACAACCATGCCAGCAGGTGAGTCGAGAGTTAAAAAAGCGTATCTTTGCGGGAGACGACTATGGAACTGCAAAGCGTAAAACAACGATTCGGGATCATCGGCAACACTCCGGCGCTCAACCGGGCGTTGGAAGTAGCGTTGCGGGTGGCACCCACGGACCTGACCGTGTTGATCGGCGGCGAGAGCGGCGTGGGCAAGGAATTTTTTCCGCAGATCATCCACGCCTACAGTGCACGGAAACATGGGAATTACATTGCCGTGAACTGCGGCGCGATCCCCGAGGGGACGATCGACAGCGAACTTTTCGGCCACGAACGGGGATCGTTCACCGGCGCGACCGACAGCCGGAAGGGGTATTTCGAGGTGGCCGACGGCGGGACGATCTTTTTGGACGAGGTGGGCGAACTGCCTCTGACGACGCAGGTAAGGCTGTTGCGGGTGTTGCAGAGCGGGGAGTTCATCCGGGTGGGGTCGTCGAAAGCGCAGAAAACCAATGTGCGGGTCGTTGCGGCGACGAACGTCAACCTGCGGCTGGCGGTCGAGGCCGGACGGTTTCGCGAAGACCTCTACTATCGTCTCAACACCGTGCCGATCACCGTACCCCCGCTACGGGAACGGAAAGCCGATATTCATCTTTTGTTCCGAAAATTCGCCACCGATGTCGCGACACAGTATCACATGCCTCCGATCGGACTGACGGCCGAGGCGCGGCGGTTGCTCGAAGACTACGGCTGGCCGGGCAACGTGCGGCAGCTCAAGAACGTAGCCGAGCAGATCTCGGCCATCGAGGAGAGGCGGGAGATCGATGCGGACGTCCTGCTGCG
The DNA here is from genome assembly GCA_029054535.1 of Rikenella sp. Taxonomy (GTDB): domain Bacteria; phylum Bacteroidota; class Bacteroidia; order Bacteroidales; family Rikenellaceae; genus Rikenella. The sequence goes on from JAIDFC010000099.1 coordinate 1,131, forward strand.
CTACCTGCCCGATTATGCGAACGCCGCTTCGCAGCTGGTTCCGGTGGCGGCGGGGGGCGGGAGAGGAGAGTTTGCGAACACCACGGAGCGGGATATCTTGTATAAACTGCTGTTCGACCTGCGCGGCGAGGTGTCGGAACTCAAGGGAATGGTGGCCGAGCTCGCGGCGGCGCAGCACCACGGGGCTCCGTCGTCGACGGTAGCCTATTCCGGTTCGTCGCTGCCGATGAAGCTGGGGGGCGAATCGGTGTTGCCGGCGACCTTCGCGCCGATCGGCGGGGGGAACTATGTCGAAACCGCTGCAGAGGCAGAGGTGGTGGGCGACGAATCGACCGAACCGCTCCGGGCGGCGCCGCAGACCAAAGAAGAGGCGCAGCGGGAGGCAATACTGCAAGCCTTGCGGCGCAACCACGGCAAACGTAAAGAGGCCGCGCGGGAGTTGTTCATCTCCGAGCGGACGTTGTATCGCAAAATTAAGGAGTTAGGGATTCAGGACGAAATGTTGTAATGTTTTGAGGAGCACCTTGCCATCAAGCCCTGCGAAACGAAGTCTGTCTACGTCGCGCGCGCTACCTCGGCAAAGCCTGTGAGCGGTCTCTGCTCTCGCTACGCTACTCGGTTCGTGTACAGAGCGGCATCGTCGCCCACGCGGAATGACGGCGATTCGGCGACCAAAGGTCGCAGTCTGTTTCAGGGGATATATGTACTTGATTGGTGTTGTTTCTCGGGTGCAGCCTGCGAGACCGCAATCATTGCACGAGCAATGAAACACTGGACGAGGCTACAGCCCGACAGGGTGAGAATTCGGAGAAAAATTTCTTTACCCCCGATTCAGCCGCTCTCACACGGTTGACCCGCGCGCCTGTGGCGCGATTTCTGCAAAATCAAAGTGCTTAATGCCGGGACCTCGTTGGGTGTTTTACAACCTTATCGGCAGAGAATTACAGGGAGTTACAGAAAACCCGACGGCCATTCAGGAGAAAACCTACTAATCCAACACTCAGACCAGACAAACGAGCTCCACACCGAGCGCCGTTCCCAAAAGAGATACGACAGAGTGCCCACTCGCACTCCATAAAAAAAACCATGCACATCCCGAAATAGATGCGCATGGTTGCATAAACCAAATAGTAGACTTTCCTCCGCTTTTCCTCGAACAGGAGGAGAAAGAACCTCCCCTCCCCACGAGAAAATTTCTTTGCTCAAAACGTTCCCCTCTTTGAGGCGAAATATCTTCGCAAAGCCACTCTTCCTCCTCCGCCAAGAGATATCTTCTGTAACAAGGCATCTACCATCCTCGCTAAAGAAGAGGAAGCACGCCGCCGGAGAAAAAGCTCCTACACGACTTTAACTTTCGATCCCTTATTTCTGCCGATAGATCTTAGTATAACCATAGATCGCCTCGTCTCCCAGCTCTTCCTCGATCCGGAGCAACTGGTTGTACTTGGCCATCCGGTCGGAACGGCTCATCGAGCCGGTCTTGATCTGGCCCGAGTTGGTAGCCACGGCGATATCCGCAATCGTCGCATCTTCGGTTTCGCCCGAACGGTGCGACGTTACGCTGGTGTAACCCGCACGATGCGCCATTTCGATCGCATCCAACGTTTCGGTCAGCGAACCGATCTGGTTTACTTTGATCAGGATCGAGTTCCCGCAGCCCATTTCGATCCCTTTCTTCAAGAACTCGACGTTGGTTACGAACAGGTCGTCGCCCACCAGCTGGCACTTGTCGCCGATCGCTGCGGTGAGCTTCTGCCAACCTTCCCAGTCGTTTTCGCTCATCCCGTCTTCGATCGAGTCGATCGGGTACTTTTCAACCAACCCCTTGAGGTATTCCACCTGCTGGTCCGAAGTCAATTTCGCCCCCTTATCCCCTTCGAAGATGGTGTAGTCGTACACGCCGTTCTTATAAAATTCCGACGAAGCGCAGTCCATCCCGATAGCCACATCGCCCCCCTCGCATTTCCGTCCCGGTTTGTAGCCGGCTTTTTTGATGGCTTCGATGATCGATTCGATCGCGTCTTCGGTCCCTTTCAAGGTCGGTGCGAAACCGCCTTCATCGCCCACAGCGGTCGACAGCCCACGGTCGTGCAACACTTTTTTCAAGGCGTGGAACACTTCGGCCCCCATCCGCAGCCCTTCGCGGAACGAAGCGGCGCCTACCGGACGGATCATGAATTCCTGGAATGCGATCGGCGCATCGGAGTGCGACCCACCATTGATGATATTCATCATCGGCACCGGCAGAGTCTTGGCATTCGAACCGCCGATATACCGATACAACGGCATCCCGAGGAAGTTAGCCGCCGCCTTAGCGCAAGCCAGCGATACCCCCAAAATAGCATTCGCCCCCAAGTTCGATTTGGTCGGCGTTCCGTCGAGTGCGATCATGGTTTTGTCGATCCCGACCTGGTCGGTAACCATCATGCCAACGATCTCTTTGGCAATCACTTCGTTGACGTTCTGCACGGCTTTCAAGACCCCTTTCCCGAGGTAACGTCCCTTATCTCCGTCGCGGAGTTCGAGGGCTTCGTTTTCGCCGGTTGACGCGCCGCTCGGCACAGCCGCACGCCCGAAAGCGCCGCTGGCGGTCAGTACTTCCACTTCTACGGTCGGATTACCGCGCGAGTCGAGGATCTCGCGTGCATGTACGCTGATGATTTGTCCCATTTTCTTTTTGGTTATTAAGTATTTGTAAGTCCGTATCTCCTCTGAAACAATCGAGGGGCACTCACCCGGCCACCAAGTGAACCGGGTAAATTCCCCTCAAAAGTAGTGTATTGTTTCGATCTACGCAAATTATTCCGCAACCGGAGCCGCAGCCTCCACGGTCGCTTCGGTCGCCTCTGCAGCAGCCGAAGTCGCCTCAGCTGCAGTCGAAGCCTCCGCCGCAGCGGTCGCCGTCTTCTTAGCGCCGCTCCCGGCACGCCGCGTACGACCTTTCCCCGCAGCAGCGCTACCCGATTTCTTAGCCGCGCCGCCGTTCTGGCTGTACTCTGCGTTGAAGTCCACGAGTTCGATAAAACAAGTCTCCGCACCGTCCCCCTGCCGGAACCCGGTTTTCAGGATACGGCAGTATCCGCCCGGTCTATCCGCAATCTTAGGAGCGACTTCGCGGAAAAGTTCGATCACGGCTTCCTTATTCTTGAGGTAGGCGAAGACCATCCGCCGCGAATGGGTCGAGTCGTCTTTCGATTTGGTGATGATCGGTTCCACGAAAGTCCGCAGCGCTTTCGCCTTGGCCAGAGTGGTGTTGATTCGCTTGTGCAGGATCAGCGATGCCGCCATGTTCGCCATCAAGGCCTTCCGGTGCGAAGCCTGACGACCCAGGTGGTTGATGGTTTTGTTATGTCTCATGATTGTGTTTAGTCTTTGTCGAGTTTGTACTTAGCTACATCCATCCCGAAATGGAGGTTCAAGCTTTCGAGCAGTTCGTCGAGTTCGGACAAGGATTTCTTCCCGAAGTTTCTGAACTTGAGCAGGTCGCTCCGCTGGAAGCGCACGAGTTCCCCCAGCGTCTCCACTTCAGCCGCCTTGAGGCAGTTGAGCGCCCGCACCGACAGATCCTGTTCGGTGAGCTTGGTTTTGAGCAGTTGCCGCATGTGCAGAATATCCTCATCGAACTCCTCGGTAGCCGCCTTCTCTTCCGTATCCAACGTAATCTTCTCGTCGGAGAAGAGCATGAAGTGGAAGATCAAGATCTTGGCCGCCTCTTTCAAAGCATCTTTCGGATGGATCGAGCCATCGGTAGTAATCTCGATGGTGAGTTTTTCGTAGTCTGTCTTCTGTTCTACCCGATAGTTTTCGACCGCGTACTTGACGTTTTTGATCGGCGTATGAATCGAGTCGATCGGGAGGAGTCCGAACGGCGCATCGGCCGGTCTGTTCTCTTCCGCCGGCACATACCCGCGCCCTTTACCGATGGTGAGTTCCATTTGGAACTTGACATCGGGTTCGAGGCGGCAAATCAGCAGGTCCGGGTTGAGCACTTTGAAACCGGTCATGAAGTTCGACAAGTATCCGGCCGTAAGCTCCGTAACACCGGTAACATTGACGGTAACTTTCTCGGTTTCGACGTTTTCCACGGTCCGCACCAGACGTACCTGTTTGAGGTTCAGGATGATTTCGATCATCTCCTCCATCACGCCGGGTATGGAGGCGAACTCGTGGTCGACCCCCGGAATATGCACCGTAGTGAAAGCATACCCTTCGAGCGAAGAGAGGAGAATCCGGCGAAGTGCATTACCGACGGTGATGCCGAATCCCGGCTCCAACGGACGGAATTCGAATCGTCCGAAAGATGCCGACGAGTCGAGCATGATCACTTTGTCGGGCTTCTGGAATGCTAATATTGCCATAATTGTGTGTACTCCTCGATTAATTACTATTTAGAGTAGAGTTCGACGATCAATTGTTCGTTGATGTTTTCAGGGATTTCGGTCCGTTCGGGTTTCTGCATGAATTTCCCGGACATCGACGCGGCGTCCCATTCGAGCCAAGCGAAGCGGCTGCGTTGGTTCGAGCCGAGGGCGTTGGCAATGACCTCCAGCGATTTCGATTTTTCGCGAACGGCAACGATCTGCCCCGGTTTCAAAGAGTACGACGGGATATTGACCACCTCGCCATCGACGGTGATGTGCCGGTGCGACACCAACTGCCGCGCAGCTGCGCGCGTCGGAGCGATCCCCATCCGGTAAACCACATTATCGAGCCGAGATTCGAGGAGTTGCAAGAGCACCTCGCCGGTAACCCCCCCTGCGCGTTCCGCCGCTTCGAACGTGCGCCGGAACTGCTTTTCGAGCATCCCGTAGAGTGCCTTCACTTTCTGTTTTTCCTTGAGCTGTACGCCGTATTCGGATACTTTTTTCCGCCGACGGTTGAGCCCGTGTTGTCCCGGAGGATAATTCTTCTTCTCGAACGAAGAGTCCGAACCGAAAATAGGTTCGCCGAATTTCCGGGCGATTTTAGTTCTTGGTCCTGTATAACGTGCCATGTTATTTTTTTACTTTTTTGTCTTGAGATTGGAAAGTGTCGTAAGTGTTAGCCGTATGACCGTCCGTCGTGCTTCGTCGGGCAAAGAGCGGTCCGCCTCTCCTAAGGCGAAACCCGGAGAAGAGCCGCCCCCGCCGCCGAAAAAATAAAGCACCGATCAGACGCGCCGCCGTGCCGGCGGCCGACAGCCGTTGTGAGGCATCGGCGTAACATCGACGATCTCGACCACTTCGATCCCCGCACCATTGATGGTCCGAATAGCCGATTCGCGTCCCGAACCCGGCCCTTTCACGAAGACTTTGACTTTCCGCAGCCCGAGGTCATAGGCCACCTTCGCGCAATCCTGCGCAGCGGTCTGCGCCGCATACGGCGTATTCTTTTTGGAACCCCGGAAGCCCATTTTCCCGGCCGAGCTCCAGCTGATGACCTGCCCTTCGCCGTTGGTCAAGGTGATGATAACGTTATTGAACGTCGAGTGTACGTGCGCCTGTCCGAACGCATCCACCTTGACGACTTTCTTTTTGACTGATCCTGTTTTCTTTGCCATAATTGTGTGTATACCTACGTTGGAGTTAGGATAACCCGATTAACAACTACTTGGTCGCTTTCTTCTTGTTCGCAACGGTTTTCTTCCGTCCCTTCCGCGTCCGAGCATTGTTTTTGGTGCTTTGTCCCCGCACCGGCAGCCCCAGACGATGCCGAATCCCCCGATAGCATCCGATATCCATCAAGCGTTTGATATTGAGCTGAATGGTCGACCGCAACTCCCCTTCGACGCGAATCCCTTCGCTCGCAATGGTGTTCCGGATCGCACCGACCTGTTCGTCGGTCCAGTCCTTGACTTTGGTATCCTGGTCGATCCCTGCCTTCTCCAAAATGACCGCAGCGGTACTCCGTCCGATGCCGTAGATGTAGGTGAGGCCGATCACGCCTCGTTTGTTTTTCGGTAAATCGACTCCGACAATACGTGCCATATGTGTGTTTTGTCTTTTTCTTTGGAAATTTTTAGAACTCGGTTTCGACTCGCGCTCCCCGCAGCATCAGCGCCAGCATGGAAATAGAGGCAAGCCGAGAAAAGGAGCAACGAATCACCCCTGCCGCATCTTGAGTTTCGGGTTTTTCTTGCAGATGACGTACACGCGCCCTTTGCGGCGTACGATCTTGCAGTCTTCGCTGCGTTTTTTGATGGATGCTCTGACTTTCATCGTTTTGAGTTGTTTTCTTTGAGTGGTTCCGCCCCTCTCTCGGTATGTGTCCGCAAAGGAATCCTGTACCGAGGGCCGGCCTGCAAAATTACTTGTACCGGAACGAAATCCGTCCTTTCGACAAATCGTAAGGCGACATTTCGACCTTGACTTTATCCCCCGGAAGAATCTTGATGTAGTGCATCCTCATCTTCCCGGAGATGTGGGCGGTGATTATATGGCCGTTGTCCAGCTCCACGCGGAACATGGCGTTGGACAAGGCTTCGATAATCGTACCGTCCTTTTCGATTGCTGCTTGTTTAGCCATTCGGTGATTGGTTAAAGCATTGCTTGGCTTGTCGAACCTGTCGCGATCTCAATCGATCGACAGGTTCTTTTCGATATACTCGAAAGTCGTGAGAACATCGGGTCCGTCGTCCGTAATTGCCACGGCAAATTCGAAATGAGCGGAAGGTTTCCGGTCGGCGGTTCTGACAGTCCAACCGTCCTTTTCAAAGACTACGTTCCGGTTTCCGAGGTTGATCATCGGTTCGATACAGATGACCATCCCGGCCTTGAGCCGAGGTCCGCTGCCGCGTTTCCCGTAGTTCGGGACCTGCGGTTCCTCGTGCAGGTTGCGTCCCAGGCCATGTCCGACCATTTCGCGAACGACGGTCATTCCATGTCCTTGGGCATATTCCTGTACGGCGTGGGAGATATCGCCGATCCGATTCCCCACTCGTGCCTGCTCGACACCTCTATAAAGGGCCTCCTTAGTAACCTCCAGCAGCTCGCGCACACGAGGCGCCAAGCTGTCCATACCTCCCACAGCGAATGTGTAGGCGGAGTCGCCATGAAAACCGTTCATAAATGCGCCGCAGTCGACCGACAGAATATCGCCTTCCTGCAAAGCATACCCCGATGGAATCCCGTGTACGATCTGTTCGTTGACCGACATGCAGAGCGTCGACGGAAATCCCCCGTAACCTTTGAAATTCGGTACCGCGCCATGCGAGCGAATATACTCCTCGGCCAGCGCATCGAGTTCGGCGGTCGTAACGCCCGGACGGATGTTACGCCCCACCAAAGCCAGTGTGCGGCTGACGAGTTGATTGCTCTGACGCAGCAATTCGATCTCCTCTGGAGTTTTCAGGTATATCATTGTATATATAAAAGAACCTTTTCGTCTTTCGTGGTATGAACGACATCCGGTCAACGGGCAAACGGCAGTCGGCCCACCGACCGCATATCGTATCGTCTCGTTAGTTCAACCGTCCTTTCATCCGCCCGCTCTTCATCAAGCCGTCGTAGTGCCTCAAGAGCAAGTGCGACTCGATCTGTTGCAGCGTATCCAAAACCACGCCGACCAAAATCAAGAGCGAGGTCCCGCCGTAGAACATGGCGAACTGGTTGTCCACTCCGATCATCCGGGCGAACACCGGCAAAATAGCCACGATCGCCAAACAAATCGACCCCGGCAAAGTAATCCGAGTCATAACGGTATCCAGATAGTTCGCCGTCTGTTTCCCCGGTTTGATCCCCGGAATGAAACCGCCGTTCCGCTTCATATCGTCGGCCATCTGGTTGGTATTGATGGTAATCGCCGTATAAAAATACGTAAACGCCATCACCAAAATCCCGAACACGAGGTTATACCAAAAGCCGTAGATATTGCTGAACACCGCCCCGAGCCCTTGTGTCGACTCGAATTTGGTGAAGATCAGCGGCAGCATCATAATGGCCTGCGCAAAAATAATCGGCATCACCCCCGCCGCATTGATCTTGAGCGGAATATATTGCCGCACGCCACCGTACTGCTTATTCCCGACGATCCGTTTGGCATACTGCACCGGGATCTTCCGTACCGCCTGCACCAGCGCAATGGTCCCCGCAAAAACGAGGAACAGCAGCACCAGTTCCACAATCAGCATCACGAATCCCCCCCCGGCAGTAGTGAACCTGTCTCTGATAGACATGTGGCGCTGGCGGCGAGGGGAGAGGG